>VFZK01000045.1 GCA_016871215.1 Acidimicrobiia bacterium
CGACCAGTTCCAGTTGGCTCAATCTGGTGGAACGCTGGTTTGCCGAATTGACGTCCAAACGAATCCGCCGTGGTTCATTCCGCAGTGTCCCCGACTTGATCAAGGCGATGGAGGAGTTTTTACAGGTGTGGAATGAAAAGCCGAAACCCTTTGTTTGGACAGCCACGGTCGAATCCATCGTGGCAAAACTCTCGCGGTGTCGTCAGACTCTTGAGCAAATTCAGCCCGGTTGTACTCAACCCAGAACCAGAAAACCTCAAAACCAACTGTCCATTTACTTCTTGGACACTACACTAGTGCTCGCGACACGACCACGCGTGCGACTTTTCAACGAGTGAAACGGCAGCCGCCGCCGGGTGTTCTGCCCCACTTCCGGGAAAACAGGGGGGAGTTCTCTCCTTGCCGGGAAAGACGAGACTTTCGATCCAAACTTCAACAATCTCTGAGTCGTACACCGGTTATCAGTTCCGATGCGCCCAAGCTCCCAGATCTCAAGTTTCCGTCCAGGGGTCGCAGCTCGCTAAGAAGTTTGCACTTCGCTTGCCAGTATTGCTCCAACGGGAGCGCGAATCGCATCGGAGTGGCCGCGGCAGGTTCAGACGGTCAAGAGGGAGCTTTCGCTGCTGGGCATGCGTGGCTTCTTTGTTCTTTGCCGACAAGGTCAGGTTGCGGTACGGAACGCCCAGAACAGGGTCCGCTGCCGACCCGGCTGGATCGGACTAGACGGGAGACGATTTGAAAAGTATCACGCTGAGATCGCCCTGCTTGGGGACGACGCAACAGTACCCGAAGCCCTCCGATCGACCTAGTTTCACCTCTGGTGGCGCTTGAACAAGCTGTCTGGTGAACCGTTCGGCTCGTCCACGGTTTCCTCGGCAACAGCAGGCCCACGTGCCCACCCGGAAGAAGGCTCGACTGCGTAACAGACGCTCAGGTGTACCAAACAACTCCCAGCTCGGTGCTCGATCCGCCCAGCAATTTCAGGTTCAGAGTGCCACCGGTAAAAACCATTTCCTCGATTGCGGCATCGACGGCGGGTTGGCGCAGGGTTTGGTCCGCTTCTGACTCGATGTGGAATTGGGCAGAGCGCCGCATCAGCTCCTTGATGAATGCTGCGCTGGCGCCCCGAGTTCGCCGCACAATGAGGCTCAGCAGCTCCTCCGGAACCTTCAATCCCTTCGAGTAGAGCTTGACCAGTTTGCTGCGGCCCGTGTCGTCAGGCAGGGGGAACTCAATCGCCTGATCGATGCGACCCGGCGAGAGGCCAGGGCTGGCTCGAGGTGGTCGGGCCGGTTGGTCGTCAGAATGACGAGCACATCGGCGTCCTCGCGCAGCCCATCCATCTCATTCAGGAGTTTGTTCAGCAAAGACTCTTGTCCCGGATTGTGCATGTGCTCGCGCTCTCGAGCGATCAGATCGACATCCTCGATGACCACAAGAGAGGGCTGGAGAAAACGAGCCCGGCGAAAGTATTCCCCCAACAACCCCACCTGCTCGGCAGTAATGAGCAGAGTGGTGTGTTCCGGCAGCTGCGCGGCCAGGTAATGAATCGTGTGGGTCTTTCCCGTTCCCGGCGGTCCGTAAAAGAGCAGTCCTTTCTTGGCCGAAAAGTAGAGCGCTTTGATCCGTTCGCGCGCGGCAATGAATCGGCCCACGTTGCGGTCCAGCAGGTCCAGCGTTGTTTGGGGAAGAATGACATCCTCGCGGCTGACCTTGTGCAGCCGATGAACTTTCACGGACCCGCCGCGCCCCGAGTAATCGAAATAACTCTCCAGCGAAATGACGCGGCCGCGATAGCTGCGCCCCAAGCTGACTCGAAGCTCCAGCTCTCGAAACAACTGCTGCGAAAACGCCGCCCCACGCTCGCCTCCGGGAACTCCGATCTCAACGTGAACTCCGCCTACTTGCCCGTAGCGCATCGCCGGCGCCAGCAGAACCACGAATGGCAACTCATCCTGACGCGACAGCCATAGTCCGTTCTTCAGGCAGCGGACGGGCAGTTCATCGCCGAGGTCAACCTCATCATGTTGTAGCGGGCCGAGGCTGATCGGAAGGTCAGGGCTCGGCGTAAGCAGATGGGCCAGGGTAGGCGTCTCCTGGTTCATCTGTGCATGGATGGCCAGAAGCCTGACCTCGGAGCGGCTGGTCAGCAGCTGCCCCAGAGCCGCCTGAACATCCACGCGGGAAGTGATGGGAAACTCGCGGGCGGCCGTGACGATTTCGTTGACGGGAGCGTGTCCAAAGTGCTTTCGCAGGATCTTCTGCAACTGCGATCCACCAGCCGCAGCGCGAAAAAAGTAACCGAGCATTGGAATCATCTCCGGGGAAAATGCGGCAACAAACTCTGACGTTCAGCTTCCAGACAGACGCAGAGAAGTTTGCCGAGCCCTCGTTGCACTCGCCTCACTTGGATGGCGACGGAGTTCACGTTTCGGTCACATTAGTTTGCTGTCATTCCCGCGGATGCAGTTCGGCCCGGATTCCCGGCCAGCGCTCTCGCGCGGGCAGGCTTTGCACGAGAATGACGCGCTTCTTCGATCCCGCAACGGAGAGAGCCGCCTCGGTCGTATGGAGTCGTTCGCCAGCTTGAGCGAGCTGAGGAAGTGGCCTCAAGCCGAATCGTACCGCGAACATCAAGATCCTGAAAGTTAGTGGGAGTGGTGTCAAACCATGACTCCGGGAAATTGTGAGTGACGTACGGCTGTCGGCCGTGGCAAGCGGATCGTTCGGACACACCTAGGAACGTCGACTGAGGTGTTCCCCTTCGAACCGATTCCCCGAGTCGCGATTGGCCAGAGTCTGAAGCCTTCAGGGACGTGCAATGTCGATCGAAACTCCAGAGTTCATCTCTCACTCACGAGCCATTAGCCGGTAGTGGAGCGTAAGCGACAGCACCGGCTTGGAGGTGGTTGCGAGCAGCACCCAGCAAGGCTTAGGCATGCCAGGCGCCTGCGAGCTGACTGGTGCCTGGACGAGGTGTCCACAGCACGCCGTCTTTCCAACCCTGCACCTTCTCGGCGTGCTGGGGACGATTCACCGTCACCTCGCGTTTGGTGAAAAATGACAGTCCGACTCGCACGACGGTGCGTATTACGGTCTACTGCTCAGCGACTTACGTCGGCGTCAGGAGGCTTGTATCGCTCAACTTTTTCGAACGCATCGGCAATTAGACGAGTATCCACCTCCTCAACTGCCAGTGCTCCCGCCTGAGACAGATAGCGCCACGTCAGCGAGTAGTCTTCAGCCGACAGGATCGGATAGTTGCGTTCGAGGCCGTCAAAGAATGCGGTGAGCGCCACACTGATGAAGAAGTCGACGGCCGCGCCCCGAGTGCGTTCCGCTCTGGCCGCATCCCAGAGGTACTCTCCCGCATTCGCAGTCTCGAAGTCGTCAACTACCCGTTCGAGGTCTTCGCTGCGTGCCGTCACCCCGTCGAGCTTGGCACCCGCCTTGAGCGCGAAAATCTGCCAGCAGTTTCCACAAGTAGACCGGCCCTGGCGAAGCACGAACTCCCAAACGGGTGCCACTTTGAAAGGGCTGTTGCACTCAGGGCAGTTCACTTCGGAAAGAAAATCGGCGGGGTCGGACAAAACGCCGTCACCACGGTCGGGCATAGGATCATCCTTTCAGTTTGGATTCGAGGCCACTATCGAACGAACAACGCAGAGACCTTGGGGAGCCGCTGAGAAAAGGCCCCCAAAAGGTGAAAACCGACCAAAACTGGCCGGCTAGGCTTGCGCTTCGCCGGCTAGGGCCCGGGCTTGCCAGGATCACGGCTCGCCAGAAGACTCTTCCTTCCAATTCTTTCACCGCGCCAACCCATCGCTGCGACTGCAAGAACCGACCGCTGAGTCCCAGTCAGCGGCGATCGCACAGCAAGACTGTGGTACGCGGCAGGCCCCGCATCTCGAAACCGGGTTTGCCTGTGCCTTCTGGGTTAACCTCTGCTATGCAGCAACAGGTGCTGGATGCCGACGATCGTTTTGGCGTCGCGAAATTGCCCGGTCTGAAGATGGCGCTGAAGCTCAGCCCGCGTCAGTCGAACGATCTCCAAATCTTCGTCGTCGTCGCCACAAGCTTGCACGGGAGAAAGGTCCTCTGCCAGGAAAATGTGAAGCTTTTCGTCGCAGAAGCCCGGAGTCGAATAGCATTCTGCGATCTTTGTCAGACGCCCGGCCTTGTATCCTACTTCTTCACTCAGTTCGCGCGCGGCTGTTACTTCAGGCGGTTCGCCGCCGTCGATCTTGCCTGCCGGAAGCTCCAGGAGATACTCCTGCATTGGGTAGCGGAATTGCCGCACGAGCAGAACATCGCCACCGGCCAAAACTGGAACCACCGCAGCGCCACCTGGATGCTGAAACACTTCTCGGACGGTGTCGATCCCCTGGCTGGTGGTAATATCGTCCACCAGTAGATTCACGATTTTGCCTCGATAGATTTCCCGTCGGCGGTTCAAAGTGTGAAGAGGTTTCGAGTGCTCTCTCATGGCCGCGCGAATCGAAGTGTGCAAGGAAAAAAAATCCCCAGTGGGATCACTGGGGACTGAAGAAGCTCACCGGTACCAGACTCGTGCTGTCCTATTCGCTGTCCGGCTCAGACTTGGGTTTCTTGGAAGCCTTGGCTTTTTCGGCTTCGGCTTTCGCAGCTGCTTTCTCGGCCTTCTTGACAGAAAGCTCGCTGCCGAGCAACTCGATGACCGCCAAGTCAGCTCCATCGCCCTCGCGATAGCCGAGCTTGACGATCCGCGTGTAGCCGCCTTTGCGGTCGGCAAACCGGACGGCGATGGTGTCGAAAAGCTTTTGCAGCACTCCGGCTTTCAGCAAAAAGCCAGCGGCCTGGCGCCGCGCATGCAAACTGCCCGACTTTCCCAAAGTGATCAGCTTTTCAGCGATCGGACGCGTTTCCTTGGCCTTCTGAACGGTGGTTGTCACGCGCTCGTGCTCGAAAAGCGACGTGCACAGATTCCTCAAGAGCGCCTTACGATGGGGGGCCGGCCTGCCCAGCTTGCGACCATGATTTCGGTGCCGCATTGCGATCAGTCTCCTTGCCGATTCTTGAAATCAACTTGCAGCCGCCGCAGGGACTGGACGCCCAGCCTCATCGAGCGTCATCCCCAGGCTCAACCCCAGGCCGGACAGAATCTCTTTGATCTCGTTGAGTGACTTGCGGCCGAAGTTTTTGGTCTTGAGCATTTCCGATTCGGTCTTTTGCACCAGTTCGCCAATGGTCTTGATATTGGCGTTCTTCAAACAGTTGTAGGAACGAACCGACAGCTCCAGCTCCTCGACGGATTTGGAGAGATTCTCGTTCGCCGAATCGGATGGACGATCTGCATGCTCCTCCCGTGCCTCGGGCTGCTCTTCGAAATTGATGAAGATGGCCATGTGGTCCTTTACGAGCTTGGCGGCGAATCCAATGGCGTCCTGTGGATTGATGCAGCCGTTCGTCCAGACATCGAGGGTCAGCTTGTCATAATCGGTCATCTGGCCGAGGCGCGCCGGTTCGACGGTGTAGTTGACCTTTTTTACCGGAGAGTGAACGGAATCGATGGGGATATAGCCAATCGACAAATCCTCGTCGAAGTTTTTGTCGGCTGAAACGTAGCCGCGGCCGACTTTGAGCCGCATCTCGACGCGGAGCTTTCCACCTTCGCTGACCGTTGCCAGGTAGATATTCTTGTCGAGAATTTCGACATCGGCGTCCGCCCGGATGTTCGCTGAGGTCAGCACTCCGGAGGAATCCGATTCGAGGTAAATCGTCTTGGGCCCCTCGCTGTTCAGGCGAAACGGCACCTGTTTTAGATTCAGGATGATATCGGTTGCATCTTCGACCACACCGGGAATGGGTGAAAACTCATGCAAGATGCCCTCGATCTTGACGGCGGTTACGGCTGCACCCTCGATTGACGACAACAACACTCTGCGCAACGCGTTGCCAATCGTTGTGCCGAAGCCGCGCTCGAAAGGCTGCGCGGAAAACTGGCCGTAATTTCGATCGGTCTCGCCGATAACGACCGACAGTCTCTTAGGTTTCTGAAAGCCTTTCCATAACATAGCTGCCAATGCCTCCCAGCTTTTGCCGGTTCTTTTCAACAAAACTTAGCGAAGCGGCCGATGAATCCAATTGGACTAAACCCGCGGTCTCGACTCGGTACTACTTCGAATAGAGTTCCACAATGAGGCGCTCCTGCACCGGCAGGTTCGAGTCTTCCCGCTTCGGCAACGCAAGGACTCTGCCTGAGAACTTCGAGCCGTCCAGTTCCAGCCAACTTGGAACCCCCCGGCTTCCTACCATCTCGAGGGAATTCACGATGGTGGGAATCTTCTGGCTTTTGTCGTGGATCGAGATCACATCCCCAGGCTTAACCTCGAAAGAGGGAATATTCACCTTCAGATTGTTGACCCGCACATGCCCATGGCCAACCAGCTGCCGGCCCTGAGAACGGGAGGAAGCGAAACCCAAGCGGTACACTGTATTGTCCAGCCGGCGCTCCAGCATCTGCAGCAGCGTTTCTCCGGTCACACCCTTCGAGCGTTCCGCTTTTTCGAAGTAGTTCCTAAACTGCCCTTCCATCAGGCCATAAATACGCTTGACCTTCTGCTTCTCTCGAAGCTGCAGCCCGTAGCCCACTACTTTCGACTTTCGACTCTGCCCATGCTGTCCTGGAGCAAAGTTTCTCTTCTCGATCGCGCAGGAGTCCTTGAAGCAGCGGTCGCCCTTCAAGAACAACTTCATGCCTTCTCGACGGCATAAGCGGCATACTGACTCACGATACCTTGCCAAATTCGTGTTCCTCCCTCATGGCGGCTCTCTGAGAGCCCAGATCCGGAATTGCCCCCCCGGAAAGGGTGCTACACTCGGCGCCGCTTTGGTGGCCGGCAACCATTATGCGGAATGGGGGTCACATCCCGGATCGACTTCACTTCCAAGCCTACCGTCTGGAGTGCCCGTATTGCGGACTCCCGGCCCGACCCTGGCCCACGAACCAGAACATCGACGGTCTTCATGCCATGCTCGCGCGCTTTGCCCGCAGCTGTACTGGATGCTTGCTGGGCTGCGAAGGGTGTGCCTTTGCGTGAACCTTTGAACCCCAGCGACCCGGCGCTGGACCAGCAAACGAGATTTCCCTGCGTATCCGTAATGCTGACGATCGTGTTGTTAAAAGTTGCCTGTACGAAGACGATTCCGCTCAGCACCGTCTTCTTTTCCTTCTTTTTGAAAACCTTTTTCTTGCCTGTCTTGGCTGGTGCTTTCGCCATCAACGCTCCTCAGGCCGCCCACGCGTGGAACGCGGCCTCCGTGAAATCGCTACGCTCTAGTCCCTACGTCTTCGCGGTGGGCTTCTTCTTTCCAGCGATCGCCCCTTTGCGCGGTCCCTTGCGCGTGCGGGCGTTGGTATGGGTACGCTGTCCGCGGACCGGCAAAGACTTGCGATGCCTTGATCCCCGGTAGGAGCCAATTTCCATCAGCCGCTTGACATTGATAGAGACCTCTTTTCGCAGATCGCCTTCAACCGGCGTGCCTTCCTCGATCGCTTGTCGCAGGCGGGAAACCTCCTCCTCGGAGAGGTCTCTGACCTTGGTGTCGAAATTGATGTTGGCCGCCGTCAAGATCTTCCTCGATCGTGGCCTTCCGATCCCGTGAATGTAGGTCAAACCCACTTCAATTCTTTTCTCTCTCGGAAGATCGATGCCTACCAAACGTGCCACTTGTGCCCCCTTTGCCGCGCTCCCTGCGAAGCAATTCCGTTGCAGTCCCTAACCCTGGCGCTGTTTGTGCTTCGCATTGACACAGATTACCCGGACTACCCTTTTGCGATGAATCACTTTGCATTTGTCGCAAATCTTTTTGACCGAAGCTCTGACTCTCATTGGCAGGGATTCCTATTTGTATCGGTAGACGATTCTGCCCCGAGTGAGATCGTAAGGCGAAAGCTCGACAGCCACCCTATCTCCAGGCAGAATTCGGATGAAATTCTTTCTCATTTTTCCTGAGATGTGGGCGAGCACGACATGCTTGCTCTCCAATTCCACGCGGAACATGGCATTAGGCAAAGGCTCCAGCACCGTCGCGATGACTTCAATTGCCTCTTCTTTAGACATGCTCTGGTCGCTATCTCCGCCCAACCAAAAGCGGTTAGTATAGAGGAACTACCCAGGAAATTCAAACTCTGAGCCCTGCGCTCTCAGGGCCCCGTCAAAGTCTCGTAAGTCCTTGAGTCGAGGTCGAGCCCTTGCTAACGCACGGGCTACTGATTTGGTCCACGCGGCTATTCAGTAGCCCGACCGTAAGGGAGGGCTCACGACTTTGACGGGACCCTGCCTGCGCTCTGCCTCGCTCGTTCTGCACTGCCAGGTGCCTGAGCGACCTGGAGCCCAAGGCGCTCCTGTAACCCAATCATCCGCGCCTGCCTCGAATTCTTCGCCCTCGCGGTCCCAAAAACCCATCGTAGTGCCTCATCACCAGCTGTGCTTCGATCTGCTGCACCGTGTCCATTGCGACACCGACGACGATCAACAGCGAGGTGCCGCCAAATGCGAACTGCACCCCCATGCCGTTCAGCAACCACGATGGCAGGGCATCGAAATACCTGCCGATGACCGGCAGATGGTGAATGTGGAAGCCGGTGATCATGAATTCCGGGATGATCGCAATCAGGGCGAGATAGATCGCTCCGGCAAACGTGATGCGCGTGAGGATGGATTCAACATACTCAGCCGTCTTCTTGCCGGGCCGAATGCCAGGAATGAACCCTCCGTACTTCCGCATGTTGTCGGCAACTTCGGTTGGGTTGAAGACAATCGAAGTGTAGAAATAGCAGAAGAAGATGATCCCGGCGATATAAAGCAAGTTCCAAAGCGGCTCGCCCGTGCGCAGAGCTTCCGACATGTTGCGAAAGAACTGGCTGCCAGGGAACAAGTAACCGAAGGTCTGCGGAAACGCCAAGATCGACGATGCGAAGATCACCGGGATCACGCCACCGACGTTCACCTTCAGCGGCAAATGCGTCGACTGTCCACCCATCAAACGCCGGCCCACTACCCGTTTCGCATACTGAACCGGGATTCTCCGCTGCGCGCGCTCCACGAGGACGATAAAAGCCACAACGGCCACCATCATGGCGAGCAGCAGAATCACAACAAGCGGTGACCACTGCTGAGTAGCCAACTTGGAGTAGATTTCCGTCGTGGCCCCCGGCAGTCCCGTCACGATGCCCGCGAAAATAAGCAACGACATCCCGTTTCCGATGCCTCGCTCCGAAATCTGCTCTCCGAGCCACATGATGAAAGCCGTGCCCGTTGTCAACGTCAGCGTGGTCATGAAGATGAATCGGAATCCCGGGTTCATGACGACCTGCGAACCTTCCGAGGGCATCTTCTGGAAGGCGACCGCAATGCTCATCGATTGCACAATACTCAGGATTACGGTGAGATAGCGCGTGTACTGCGTGATTTTCTTGCGGCCCAGCTCGCCTTCTTTAGACAGCTTCTCCAAATAGGGCCAGACGACCGTGAGGAGCTGAAGAATAATGGAAGAAGTGATGTAAGGAGTAATCCCTAAAGCGAAGATCGTAAACCGGCTGAGGTTTCCGCCAGAAAACAAGTCCATGAAGCCGAACACGGTACCGCGGTTCTGCTCGAAGAAACGTAACAGAACCTCAGAATTGATGCCTGGCGTCGGAATCACCGCGCCGACGCGATAAACGGCCAGCAGAAGCAAAGTGAAACCAATGCGCTTCCGCAGGTCCGGCATGTTCAAAATATTGCGAATACTTTCGACAATCACTGGATGACCTCGGCCCGGCCGCCTGCCTTGGTGATCTTCTCCAAGGCGCTCTTACTGAAACCGTGGGCAGAAATGTTCAACGAGTGCGCGAGCTCTCCCTGCCCAAGGATCTTTACGCCGTCGCGCAAGTTCTTGACGATGCCTTTTTCGACCAATACCTGTGGAGAAACGGTTGCTCCTGCCGGAAACTGCTTCAGACCGTCCAGGTTCACGATTGCATATTCTTTCTTGAAGATATTGGTGAACCCGCGCTTCGGCAAACGGCGATGCAGCGGCATCTGCCCGCCCTCGAAGCCGCGTTTTGTTCGCGCCCCCGACCGGGATTTCTGCCCTTTGTAGCCCCTGCCAGCGGTCTTTCCAAGCCCAGAGCCCATGCCGCCACCCCGGCGTTTCTTCGAATGCGTCGAGCCGACCGGCGGCCTTAGGTTATTCAGTCCAATCATCGCAAGCTGACTCCTGTGAAGATGAATCTCTTGGCCTTTGTCGCGAAGCCGGCAGCAATTCCCAGCAGGCAACACCTGGAGAGATCAGCGCTCCGTGTCCGCGAGGCCGAATTCACTGCGCAACAATCTCGACAAGGTGTCTGATCTTGAAGACCATGCCACGGATCTCAGGCGTGTCGGGGCGGGTAATCACTTGATTCAACCGGCGGAAACCCAACCCTCGAATCACCTTCTTCTGTTTCACGGGAAACCCGATGCCGCTGCGAATCAGCTTGATCTGGATCTGTCCGCGTTGTGCCTTGCTCTCGCTCATAGACCTATTTGTGGAGGATCTCTTCCCTGGATTTGCCACGCAGCTTAGCCACCCCATCGGCATCCCTCAACTGTTTCAGGCCATCAATTGTGGCCTTCACGACATTATGGGGATTGGCGCTTCCAATCGACTTTGTCAGGACGTTCTGGATTCCAGCTGACTGGATCACGGCCCGCACGGGCCCCCCGGCAATGACGCCGGTGCCTTCTGGCGCTGGCTTAAGCAACACCTTGCCGGAACAATACCGGCCTACCACGAGGTGCGGTATTGTCGCCCCCGACATCGGTATCTTGATTAGGTTCTTCTTGGCACTCTCGAGGGCTTTTCGAATCGCCTGAGGAACTTCTTTGGCTTTGCCGTTTCCGTAACCGACGACACCGTTTTCATCGCCAACTACAACCAGTGCGCTGAAGCTGAGGTTTTTACCTCCCTTGACAACCTTCGTGACCCGGTTGATCGAAACCACTTGGTCCTTCAAATTCAAACTGCTGCCATCGATTCTGGTTTCCAAACCACCCTCCTAGCGTCTACAGCAGCCTTCGTGGGCTGGCTCTCTAAAATTTCAGTCCGGCTTCACGTGCGGCCTCTGCCAGGACCTTGACTCGGCCGTGATACTGGTAGCCACCGCGATCGTATACCACCGTCTCGATTCCTTTGTCCTTGGCGCGCCTGGCCAGCTCCGATCCCACACTCTTCGCGCCAGCGACGTTGCCGCCTGACTTGTTTACAGCGCGGATCTCTTTGTCGAGCGACGACGCAGACACGAGCGTCAGGCCCTTTGAATCATCGATGATCTGGGCGTAGATGTGATTGAGCGATCGGAAAATATTCAACCGCGGTCTTTCTGGCGTTCCCTGAAGTTTCTTGCGAATTCTGGCGTGAACCCTCTTGCGAACGACATTTTTAGAGATCCTGCTGGCCATCGTTCAATCCTCGAATCGCGAATGCAAGCGCAGCGCTTACTTGGCTCCCGTCTTGCCAACCTTTTTCTTCAGAGTTTCGCCTGCGTAACGAATGCCCTTGTTCTTGTAAGGATCGGGCTTCTTGAGCGAGCGAATCGTCGCGGCGGTCTGGCCGACCCGTTGTTTGTCCGTTCCAGACACCACCAGTTTGGTCTGTTTTTCCACGGTGATGTTGATGCCGGAAGGAATCTGAAAATCGATCGGGTGCGAAAAACCCAGACTGAAAACCACCGACTTCCCACGCACCTCAGCTCGGTAGCCAATGCCGAAAATCTCCAGCTCCTTTTGAAAGCCATCGGTTACGCCCCTCACTGCATTGGCCACCAAGCTCCGCGCCAGTCCGTGCAAAGCCCGCAACTGCTTAGTCTCGGCTGCACGCTTGGCCACCAATCGGCCATCGATCATCGAGAACTGGATGCCGTCGGGCACCCGGCTGGACAACTTGCCCTTCGGCCCCTGGACTTCAACCAGCCCGGCGCCAATGTTGACCTTCACGCCAGAGGGAATGGGGATCACCTTGTTTCCGATTCTTGACATGACGTTTTACGTTCCTTGGGGCAGGCCGGCGTGCCTACCAGACATTGCAGAGAATCTCGCCCCCAACGCCTTCTTTCTTGGCTTGCGCACCGGAAAGCACGCCCTTGGGAGTTGTCAGAATGCTGATGCCCAGCCCCCCGAGGACTCGCGGAATCGATTTGCAAGACGCATACGTTCGGCACCCCGGCCGCGAAACGCGCTGAAGCCCCGAGATCACCCTCTCTCCTTTGCTTCCGTACTTCAGATAAACCTTCAGAATCGTCTTGCTGCCTTCCTCGGTGACCTTGTAGTTGTTGATGTACCCTTCCTCTTTCAACAGCTTGGTGATCTCGACGAGCAGATTCGACGACGGGATGTCCACCTTCTGCCGCTTCGCCTGAAGTGCGTTCCGCAAGAGCGTTAAGTAGTTTGCGATCGGATCAGTCAAACTCATCGTTTACTCCCTAGTCCATTCTCGATTCGGCCGGCCTCTAAGACAGCCCGGGCGGGCCGGACAACTGCGCACGGGTCTCAAAAAATCATCGCTTCGATCGAGCACTCCAGGCTACCAGCTCGACTTGATAACACCCGGAAGCTCACCGCGAAGCGCTAGCTGCCGGAAGCACAGACGGCAAAGCTCGAACTTCCTCAGGAAGCCGCGAGGTCGGCCACAACGCTTGCAGCGGTTGTGCTGTCTTACCTTGAATTTGGGGGTCTTCCTGGCCTTCGCGACGTGCGATGTTCTCGCCATGATCTCCTCAACCTTCCCCTCAACGCTCGCGCCCGAAAATCGTCACACCCTAGTTTCTGAAAGGCATGCCGAACAACCGGAGCAGCGTTCTAGCTTCGTCATCGGTTTTCGCGGTCGTGACAACACAGATGTTCATGCCCTTGATCTTGCTCACCCGCGCGTAGTCGATCTCCGGAAAGATCAACTGGTCCCGCAAGCCGAGAGTATAGTTGCCCCGACCATCGAAGGACTTAGTGGACAGTCCGCGAAAGTCGCGCACGCGAGGCAGGGCCGCATTGACCAGGCGATCGAGAAACTCGAACATCCTCTCGCCACGCAGTGTGACGGAGCAGCCGATCGCCATCCCTTTTCTGAGCTTGAAAGACGCGATCGACTTCTTGGCGCGCGTGATGACAGGGCGTTGTCCGGTAATCTGACTCAACTCGTCAGAGGCGCTGTCCAGCAACTTGGAATTCTGAATCGCCTCGCCCAAGCCGATGTTGATGACAATCTTCTCCAGCTTGGGAATCGCCATGACGTTCTTGTACCCGTATTCCTTGCTCATTGCGGGAATGATTTCTCTTGCGTAACGCTCTTTAAGGCGACTCATGAACCCAATCTCTCCTCGATCGCTGGCTAACTACTTGTCAAGCGAGCTGCTGCAGCTGCGGCAGATGCGAACCTTCTTCCCGTCGGCCAGCACCATGTGCCCGATCCGGGTAGCCTTTCCACAGGCGCCGCATACGATCATCACATTGGAAACGTGAATTGGAGCTTCCTTCTCTACGATGCCGCCTTTGATCTGGCGTTGCGGATTAGCCCGGGTATGACGCTTGAGGAAACTGACGCCTTCGACCACGACCCGGCCTCTGTCGTGCAACACGCGCAGGACACGGCCCGTCTTGTCCAGATCTCGTCCGGCGATGACTTTCACCTGATCGTTCTTGCGAATCTCGATGCGGGCTTTCTCGGCCACTTAGATCACCTCCGGGGCCAGCGAAACGATCTTCAGAAAACGCTTGTCTCTCAGCTCACGCGCGACCGGGCCGAAGACGCGCGTGCCGACAGGCTCGTTGGCCTCGTTAATCAGGACGGCAGCGTTCTGGTCGAACCGGATATAAGAGCCATCGCGGCGGCGAAACTCCTTGCGGGTCCGAACCACCACTGCCTTGACGACTTTGCCTTTCTTGATGTTCCCGTCAGGGGCAACCTCTTTCACCGAAGCGGTGATGATGTCGCCAAGTGTTGCTTTGCTGCCAGTCGACCCACCCAACGGCAGAATGCACGCGATCTTGCGAGCACCGGAATTGTCTGCGACCTCCAGCAGCGTTCCCATCTGAATCATGGCGTTGGCTCCTCGTTTCCCTCGTTAGCTGGCCTTGCGAATGATCTTGAGCAGGCGCCACCTTTTGCGCTTACTGAGGGGACGGGTCTCCACAATCGAGACCGTGTCGCCGATCGAACAGCTGTTCTTTTCGTCGTGGGCTAGAAACTTCGACGTCCTGGCCATGATCCTGCGATACAAGGGATGCGGTACGCGTCGCTCCACCGAGACCACGATCGTCTTTGTCATCTTGTTGCTGGTAACGACTCCAACCTTCACACTTCTGCGGCCCGTCTTCGGAGCTGCGACAACAGGCTGAAGCGCTTCAGGCGTCTCTTGGCTCTCCATAATCGCTCTCGTCTCTCTTGAACCTCGCTCCCCTTACGAGCGGGAAACTTGCAATCTGTCCGACCAGCGCTTCGTCGCACTCGGCGACTAGGTCCGGCCCAATTCGCGCTGGCGCCGGATCGTCTTGATGCGGGCCACATCCTTCTTCAGCAATCGAAGCTTCTTGAGACCTTCGGTTTGCCCAGTAGCCAGTTGAAATCGCAGGCGAAACATCTGCTCTGCCATTTCCCGTTCCTGCGTCTTCAATTCCTCGTCAGACAGTTCTCTGATTTTCTCGGCTTTCATTCCCTTATTCCTGTCCAATCCGGGACACGAACTTCGTCTGGATCGGAAGTTTGTTTGCGGCCAGGCGCATGGCTTCACGGGCGACATCTTCCTTGACGCCTTCCATCTCAAAGATCACTTTTCCCGGGCGGACGACCGCGACCCAGAACTCTGGAGCGCCTTTTCCTTTTCCCATGCGAGTTTCTGCGGGCTTCTTCGTCACCGGCTTGTCCGGAAACAGCCGAATCCAGACTTTGCCGCCTCGCTTGATGAAGCGCGTCATGGCAATGCGGCTTGCTTCGATCTGACGGTCGGAAATCCAACCGGGCTCCATGACCTTCAAGCCGAACTGGCCAAACGCAATCTCCGATCCACGCCAAGCCTTCCCCTTCATACGGCCGCGCTGCTGCTTGCGGTACTTCACTTTCTTCGGCATCAACATGATGACCTAATCTCCAGCCTGCGGGGATCGCAACCCTGCGTGGGAGGTTCCTCCCATCAGGCTCACCTAAAGCTTTGCGCCCAAAGCCGCTTTCTTCTTCAGTGCCGGGAAGAGTTCCCCTTTATAAATCCATACCTTCACGCCGATTTGGCCATAGGTCGTGCGTGCTTCCGCGAAGCCGAAATCGATGTCGGCGCGAAGGGTGTGCAGCGGCAGTTGGCCCTGCAGATACCACTCTGTCCGGGCGATTTCAGCGCCGTTCAGTCGTCCTGCGCAGTAGACTTTGATTCCTTTCGCCTGAACCTTCAACGCGGTATCAACCGCCTTCCGCATCGCGCGGCGAAAGGCGATGCGCTTTTCAAGCTGCAAGGCAATCGACTCAGCAACCAGCTGCGCTTCCAGCTCAGGGCGATGCACTTCGTTGATGTTGATGAAAATATCGCGATTCGTGCGCTTCTGCAGGTCGGCTTTCAGCTTGTCGATTTCGGACCCCTTGCGCCCGATGATGATGCCGGGGCGGGACGTGTGAATGGTGATGCGGACTTTGTTTCCCGGCCGCTCGATCTCGATCTTGGAAACCCCTGCGTGCCCAAGCTGCTTCTTGAGTTCCTTCTTCAGACGCAGATCCTCGTGCAGCAGCGGTCCGTAGTCTTTCTTGGCATACCACCGGGAGTTCCAGGTTTTGTTGTATCCCAGGCGAAAACCGAACGGATGAACTTTCTGTCCCAAGATGACCTCCCTTACTCGTCCGACACGTGAATCGAAATATGGCTCATGCGGCGCTGAATCCGGTAGGCTCTGCCCATCGGGGCAGGGCGGACCCGCTTCATCCGAGGACCTTCGTTCACATAAGCCTGGCTGACGTAGAGGCTATCGGCGTCGACACCTTCTGGCTGTTGCTCCGCGTTCGCCACGGCAGATTTCAGAACCTTTTCGATGTCTTTCGAAGATCGTTTTTTGGTGAACCGTAGGATTGTCAGCGCATCAGAAACACTTTTGCCGCGAATCAAATCCACGACCAGGCGGATTTTTTGCGCCGATCCCCGAATGTATTTGGCCGTTGCGTGTGCTTCCATGATTTCACCTATCCAGATCGAGCTCTCTAACCGGCCTTTGGCGGTGGCGCCGGGGCTGCGGTTTTTTCCGCGGCGGCCTTAGAACTGTGCCCTTTGAATACGCGGGTCGGTGAAAACTCGCCAAGCTTGTGTCCCACCATGTTCTCGGTGAGATACACAGGGATGAACTTCTTGCCATTGTGAACGGCCAGAGTGTGGCCCACCATGTCGGGAGTCACGGTGGATCGGCGAGACCAAGTCTTGACTACCTTCTTCTCGAAGTGCTTGTTCATCGCTTCGATCGTCTTGGCCAAGCTCACATCTACGAACGCGCCCTTTTTGACTGACCGTGCCATCTTCTTCTCCTCGTCTGCTTCCGGTTGCCACTACTTCCTTCGTTTCACAATGAACCGGTCGGTACGTTTGCTGTTTCGGGTCTTGAAACCGCGTGTCGGCTGGCCCCAAGGGGTCACTGGGTGGCGGCCGCCTGAAGTCTTGCCTTCGCCGCCGCCGTGCGGATGGTCAACCGGATTCATCGCCACCCCTCGGACCGCAGGTCGCCTTCCCAGCCAGCGCTTCCGACCAGCCTTCCCGTAGCTAACGTTCGAGTGATCGAGATTGCCGACCTGCCCGATGGTCGCTTGACATTCGATGTGAATCTGCCGGACTTCGCCCGAAGGCATCTTCACCTGAGCGTAGTCTCCTTCCTTCGCCACCAGCTGGGCAGCGCTCCCGGCCGAACGAGCTAACTGTGCGCCACGGCCTTTGCGCATCTCGATGTTGTGAATGGTGGTGCCTAGCGGGATATTCTTCAGGGGCAGAGCATTGCCGATCAGAATATCTGCTTCTGGACCCGAAACAATCGTGGCTCCAACCTGCAGTCCCACTGGATGTATGATGTAGCGCTTCTCTCCGTCAGCGTAGTGAAGCAACGCGATGCGCGCCGAACGATTCGGGTCGTACTCGACGGCCGCTACTTTGGCCGGAATACCCGTCTTGTCACGCTTGAAGTCGACGGTGCGGTACAGCTTCTTGTGGCCGCCCCCGCGATGCCGCACCGTAAGCCGGCCGGCGCTGTTGCGCCCGCCAGTGCGCAGCTTCGTCGTCACGAGGCTCTTCTCCGGGTAGTCCTTGGTAATGTCGTCGAAAGTCGTGACGGATTTGAACCGCAACGAGGGCGTTACCGGTCTGAACGATTTAAGACCCATGCTATACGTTCTCCGCGTATTCGATCATCTTTTCCCCGGCTTTCAGCTTGACGTACGCCTTCTTCCAGTCAGGTTTGAACCCCGAGTAGCGTCCTCGCCGCCGCTGCTTGCCGTAGAAGTTCGAGGTATTGACCGAAGCGACCTTTACCTTGAATAGCTTTTCCACGGCCTCTTTGACCTCACGCTTGTTGGCGTGGACGTTCACTTCGAAACAGAGCGTACTTTCATCCTCTTTCTTATCCAGCCCTTTTTCCGTGATGATGGGGCGCTTGATCACTGAAAAGACGTTCTTCATAGGCTCAGCGCCTCCTGCAGCTTCTGAATCGCGGCCTGGGAGAAAAGCACCTGCTCGTGGTTCAGCAAATCGTAGACGTTCAGTTCTTGGTTCGAAACCAGCTTGACCTTGGCCAGATTGCCTGAGGCACGGCTGAGATTATTATTTTCGCCAGTTTCTACGATCAGTAGTTTCTTGGTGAGTTCAATGGCATCGAGGCGCTTTCTCAGTTCTTTGCTCTTGTGATTCTCAAGCGAAAATACGTCTACGACGGTGATTGCGTTGCTGGCGTATTTGTCGGTGAGGGCGGAGCGAAGAGCCCCAAGCATCATTTTGCGGGGCAGGCGGAAGGCGTAGGAGCGGGAATTGGGACCATGAGCTACCCCGCCGTGGCGCCATATCGGGTTCCGGCTGCTTCCCACCCGCGCACGGCCGGTGCCCTTCTGCTTCCATGGCTTCTTCCCGCCGCCGCTGACCTGCGATCGGTTCTTGGTGGCATGCGTACCCTGTCTGAGGCCGTCCAGATAGTGCTTCACCGCGGCGAACAAGAGGCTTTTGTTGACCTTAACCGCGAAAACACTCTCACTCAGGTCGATCTCGCCCACGACCTTGTTCTCTAGGTTTTTAACCGGTAGTTTTGGCATGGTAGCTTCTCAAAAAGCGTCCCGCGACGCGCCAAACGTCATGATGTCTTTTTTCGAACGACGACGTATCCGCCGTTGGCGCCTGGAACCGCTCCTTCCACGAGGAGCAGATTCTGGTCAAGGTCGACCTTGACTACACGAAGATTCCGCGCGGTAACGTTGTCCTGACCCATGTGGCCGGCTGCCCGCATTCCCTTGAACACCCGGGACGGAAACGCCGAAGAACCGATGGAACCCGGCGCCCGATGAAACATCGAACCGTGTGTCGCCGCGCCGCCTCTAAAGTGGTGGCGTTTGACCAACCCGGCAAATCCCTTTCCCTTGCTAACGCCCGACACGTCAACCAGGTCGCTCGGGGCGAACTGGTCCACCAGGATCTTCTGGCCCACCTGGGCAGCCTCCGAAGAATTAGGCAAGCGGAACTCCCTCAGAAACCTGGCAGGCGACACCTTGGCCTTCTTGAAGTGGCCTTGCATCGCTTTGTTCACTCGCCGGCCTGAGACGAACTCGACCAACCCCAGCTGAACGGCGTCATAGCCGTCGTGCGCAGCGGTCTTTTTCTGTACGACGACGCAAGGCCCGGCTTTGATAACCGTTGCAGGAACGACAGTGCCATCTTTCTCGAACAACTGGGTCATTCCGATCTTGATGCCGAGGATGCCATTGATCATAAGAAAAGCCGCTCCGGGCTACTTGTGCTCTTTGCCGAAAGCCTTGATTTCTACATCCACGCCTGCCGGCAAGTCGAGCTTCATTAGGGCGTCGATCGTTTGCGGAGTTGGCTCCAAGATATCCAGCAGCCGCTTGTGGGTCCGAATTTCGAACTGCTCGCGCGATTTCTTGTCAACGTGTGGGGAACGCAATACGCAGTACTTGTTCTTCACCGTCGGCAAGGGAATCGGGCCGGCGACACGGGCGCCAGTTCTTCGGGCGGTATCGACGATTTCGGATGCCGATTGGTCGAGGACCCGATAATCGTAGGCTTTCAAGCGAATGCGAATCTTTTCGTTCAACATAAAATTATGAGTCCTAGAACTCCACAGAGCCCCAAACCGCTTAACTTGGATCGAAGCCAAGCCCCAATCCGTTGTCCCTTATGGTTGGCCAGCTGCGACCCGTGCTGGATGGATCAGGCCAGGATGTCGGTCACCGTGCCGGCTCCCACCGTCCGCCCACCTTCCCGAATCGCAAACCGTAACCCCTTCTCCATCGCAATCGGCGCTATCAACTC
>VFZK01000046.1 GCA_016871215.1 Acidimicrobiia bacterium
CCCTTTCAGTGGGACCGCGTAGAAGTGTGCGGACGCTCGCCCCGAATCTGTCTCTAAGTCTCCGAAAAGCTTCATCCAATGCCCGTTTTCACGACTCAGCGCCGACCAAAAGTATCTGCCCAGTCTTGGTGCATACAATTTTATGCACCAAGCACCAAACCAAAAGGCTGATTCAGTGCATAATTTGGGTAGAACGTGCCATGGAAATTCTGGGTTCCGCTCTTGGTGACGATGCGGATCTGCCCGCCGCCCGACCGGCCATACTCGGCGGCATAGTTCGCGGCCAGGATCTGCACTTCCTGCACTGCATCGACATCGGCAGTACCAATACTCGTGCCGTTTGTCCGTGTTCGTATGCCGACGGCCCCGTCGTAAGTGATCAAGTTATCCTGCGAGCGGGAACCGTTGATGTTGAAGCCCCCATTGGTCAGGCCAAAGCTGAACTCAGAGAGCGAATTGTTACTGCGTACCCCAGCCTTCAAGCGAGCGAGAAGAACAGGGTTTCGACCGTTGAGCTGCATCAGCGCGATTTGACTGGACTCTAACAGCTTGCCCACTGTTGCACTATCCGATTGCACGCTCGAGAGAGAAGCGGCGACTTCAATCGTCTCCGTCAATTCGCCCAACGCAAGCGTTGCATCGACTGTGGCTGCAATGTTCGGGTCGATCTTCTTGTTACTCAACTGAAACTTCTTGAATCCACCGGCCTCGGCTCCGGCCTTGCCGGCTACAGCATCGATCAAAACGATCTCGTGCGCCAGGCCCTGAATCATGGCGGCATAAGCGATCGTCGACCCGACGGCGCCAGCCCCGACAATAGCGATCCGGTCGAGCCGGTCGAGTTCTTGCACATTAGAGTTCATTGATTGCACCTTGGCACCAGCCCCGGTACCGGGGTAACGAACAGGCAGGGCGCCGTCAAAGTCTCGTAAGTCCTTGAGTCGAGGTCGAGGCCTTGCTAACGCGCGGGCTACTGAATTTGGTCCACGCGGCTATTCAGTAGCCCTACCGTAAGGGAGGGCTCACGACTTTGACGGGACCCTGAACGAACAGGCAGCCAGCGCTCGTGATGATGCTACATGATGCTACAATTCGGTTTCAGCGTCTGGCGCTGAGACCGGTCGTATCGGAACCCGACCGGCCAAAGGAGAAGAAATACCTTCATTCATGGCACAGATCAAGATGTATACCACAACGCGGTGCGGAGACTGTCGCGCTGCCAAGCGTTTTCTCGCCGAAAGGCAGATTCCATACCAGGAGATCGACATCGAAGAGGTCGATGGCGCCGTAGAAATCGTCCTGCAGGCAAACCAGGGCAGGCGCTCGGTACCAACGTTCGACATCGATGGGAAGTTCGTGAGTTGCAGCCCGTTCGATCGCCGAAAGCTGTCTCGAGCTTTGGGGCTCGAGGAACCGTGAACGGCGCGAGCCCCGGCGGAGGCCTGGTCTTCAGCCAACCCAGGGATGGGTACCGTTTTTCTAGCGATTCGGTAGCGCTGGCTGAGTTCGCCCAGTCCGGCACAAACGAGGTGATCCTCGACCTGTGCTCGGGCTGCGGTGTCGTCCCTATCCTCATGTGGCAGCGCCGCCCATTTCGCAAAGCGATTGGGGTAGAAACAGACGCAGAGCTGGTTGCGCTAGCAAGAGAAAACGTCGCGCATTTCCAACTTGAGGATCGGGTTCAGATCTTGCGGGCAGATGTCCGGAGCCTAAGCTGGGAAGATCTCGTTCCCTTCTCTCCATCAATTTCGGCCAGCCGGTTTGACGTCATCACCTGCAATCCCCCCTATTGGCCGCTGGGGACTGGGCGAATCAATCCGACCTCGCAAAAAGCCACCGCCCGTCACGAGATTTCGCTGGCGCTTGGGGAATTGTTGTCTGCAGGGGGGCGTTTTCTCAAACCGGGCGGGCGACTTTATCTGGCGCATCTGGAGGCGAGGCAAGCCGAGATCCTGTCAGGTCTTCGCAACGAGAACTTCGACGTCGCTCGAACGTGCAGTCTACCCGGAAAAACTCGACGCATCTTATTCGAAGCCCGGCTGTGCGAGGCCAAGTTCCCACAACCGGGCTGACGCTGGCCAGCCGCCGATCGAGAAGCCGCTGATGGCCGAAGATCTGGCGCTAAGTGATCTCAATGAGCAATGGCCAGCGTCTGCCGAGCCGCTCGATCAGGGCTCCGTCAAAGTCTCGTAAGTCCTTGAGTCGAGGTCGAGCCCTTGCTAACGCGATTTGGTCCACACGGCTATTCAGTAGCCCGACCGTAAGGGAGGGGTCACGACTTCGACGGGACCCTGGCCGCTCGATGGCTTTCATTGTCACCCGCCGCGATTCACCCTATACTGGAACTGCTTTGACGGACGCGGGTTTCCCAGATCTTCTGGCGCTGCCATGCTGCCACAAAAGTCCACTCTTGCCAGTCTGCTCGGCCTGTTGATCCTCATCGCCACCGCTGTGGCGCAAACGGACGACCGCCCTCTCCGGCGTTCCCGTCGCGTGGTTCGAGATCTTTCGGCCGACGACGTTCTGGAAATGAGCCGGGCGGAAAAAGGACGCGATTTTGCATTTGCGCGTCTTGTGTACACCGGGGGGTACGGTTGGCGCTACGGGGCCTGGACCACGGATGCACCTAAAGCAGATCTGACGTTCATCGCCGGCATCAAGCGCCTGACCAACCTTAACGTCCGGGAACGAGAGCTTTACCTGCCTCTGACATCGAAGGAGATTTTCAAGTATCCATTCCTCTACGCAGTCGAAATGGGCTACCTGGAACTGTCTCAGGAGGAAGCAGACACTCTGCGCGAGTATCTGCAGCGCGGCGGTTTTCTGGTGGTGGACGATTTCCACGGCACCTACGAATGGGAAAATTTCGAGGCACAGATTCGCAAGGTCTTCCCCGCATGCAAGATCGAAGAGATCCCCTTATCGCACCCGGTATTCCACTGCTTTTTCGACGTCGAAGCCCTAACCCAGGTGCCCGGCGCCCAGACGCTCTACAGCGGAGTTACTTACGAGAAGGACGGGTACGACGCCCACTTCAGGGGCATTTTCGACGAAACAGGCCGTCTGATGGTGATGATCAACTTCAATTCGGACCTGGGCGACGCATGGGAATGGGCCGATGTCCCATACTATCCGGAAAAGTACTCGTCGACGGCCTACCGGCTTGGGATCAACTACATCATCTATTCCATGACGCACTAGGCCCCCGCCCCGCGTTCGCGAAGACGACCCGCAGCCGAGCGGCTGCGAAGAGAAGCCTGGAGCCGAAGAGCCGTACTCTTCGCGAACAGATTCCACCTGCTCGGCGATTGGCGGAGCCGGTGTGTTTGTCGCTCACCGGAGCCTCCGAAGCAACGCGCAGCCTGACCTCGCAACGATGTCGGAGCGTCTGCGCACGCCGGGTTAAGATTGCGGAGCAATGATCCCCATGGATCCGGTGTTCCAGTTTCTCTTCAAGTACAAATGGATGCTGTTCGAGAAGGGCAAACTGTCTTTCGAACGCATGCCAGCGGGCTGGGCGCTGCTTATCCTGGTCACGGCCTGCGGTGGCGCCGCCTTTCTGCTCTACGCCAGCCGGCTGCGCTTGGGCCAGAATCCCAGACTGTCCTGGAAGCGGCTGCCACTTCCACTCTTGCGCGCGTCGACCTTGCTGCTGCTGCTGTTTGCGCTGCTTCGGCCTTCGTTGCACGTATCGACCTTGTTGCCGCGCGAAAACGTGGCAGCGTTGCTCTTCGACGATTCCGCTAGCATGACGATCCAGGATGTCGGGGGCAGAAGCCGTCTGGACGCCTTGAAGCAGTTTCTGGACCCACGTCAAACCACCTTCCTGGCGGATATCGAGAAGAAATTCCGGACGCGCTCGTTTCGGTTTGCGGCAAACGCCCAAAAGCTCGACTCGCCCCAGACGCTTCAAGCGGGCAGCGCAGGCACAAGTTTGGCGGGCGCCATCGACGATGTGCTGAACGAGCTTGAGGGGGCTCCACTCGCCAGTATTGTGCTTTTCACAGACGGCGCCGACAACCGTTCCCAGAACCTGGCAAGCGTCCTCGCCAAGCTCCAGGCCCGCAAGATCGCGGTGCACGCCTGCGCCGTCGGAAGCCCCGAGATCGAAAAGGACATTGAAGTGGTCCAGGCCAGCGCGCCGCAGAGCATCCTGCCGGAATCGATCGCCACTGCCGTTGTGTCTCTGCGAAGCAATGGATACGCAGGCAAGAATGTTGTTGTGGAAGTGCGCGAAGAGGGAAGACTCGTGCACTCGAAGCCGGTGGCGCTGGTTCGAAACAACGATATTCAGACCATCGAGCTGAATCTGGCATCGAAGGGAAAGGGGTTGAAGTCCTATGTCGTCTCCGTGGGAGTTCAGCCGGGCGAGCCGATCCAGCGCAACAACTCCCGGCCCTTGCTGTTGAACATCGAAGACTCGCGGCCAAAGATTCTTTACCTCGAGGGAACTCCGCGCTGGGAGTTCAAGTTCATCCGCGCAGCCATAGAGCCAGACAAGAATTTGCAGCTGATGACGTTGCTGCGTACTTCGGGCAACAAGTTCTATCGCCAAGGCGTCGAAAGCGAAGACAACCTGGCAGCCGGTTTTCCGACTTCGAAAGAAGAGCTGTTCCAATATAAGGCGCTCGTTCTCGGCAGCATCGAGTCCGCGTTCTTCTCCGCGGAACAGCTGAAAACGATCGCCGACTTCGCGAGCGAGCGAGGCGGTGGCTTCCTCATGTTGGGAGGCAGACAGTCGTTCGATGCCGGGAAGTATGCTGGCACACCTGTGGCTGATGTGCTGCCCGTTGTACTCAACCAAACGCAGCCCTCGAGTTCTTTTGTCCTGGAACCGGTCAAGTTCCGCCTGACTCCCCATGGACGTTCACACTTGGCCACCCGCCTTGATGTGGACGAATCGGCAAACGAGAAGCGGTGGAACGTCTTGCCGCAGCTAGAGGAATACAACCTCATCGGAACTGCCAAGCCTGGCGCGACCGTGCTGGCGCAGGGCAGCGACGCGCGCCGCACCCTGCTCCTGCTGGCAGCGCATCGCTACGGGCGGGGGCGAGCCGCAGCATTGATGACAGGCAATTCCTGGGCGTGGCAAATGGAGATGCCTCACGAAGACGACTCGCACGAAGTGTTTTGGCGGCAAATGTTGCGCTGGCTGGCGGGATCGGCCCCCGATCAGGTCGATTTGGCGCTGGACCGCAATGTCGTTCCAGACGGTGAGGTGGTGACTCTAGCCGTCGAAGTAAACGACCCGTCGTTCACTAAGCTGAACGACGCACAGGTGTCTGCCATCATCACGCCGCCGGGCAGCAAACCCATGGAGATGCCGCTGCCGTGGATTGTCAAGAAAGACGGCATTTATCAAGCTGAGTATCGGCCGTTGGAAAAGGGCATCCATCGCGTCCAGGCCACGGCGATGCGCCATGGCAAAGAAGTCGGCCGATCCGAACGCTTCTTCACCGCCACTGAATCGAATGTGGAATTCTTCGCTGCTGGCCAGAACAGAGAGATCCTGCAGCGCATCGCTTCAGAAACTGGCGGCCGCTACTACACGCTCGACAACGCCACACAACTGCCGCAAGAGATGTCTTACGTCGAGCGCCCGAATTCGGTGCCTCAGATTCTGCCGCTTTGGGATATGCCGATCCTCCTTATCGTCGTCTGTTCTCTGCTCATCTGCGAATGGGCCTGGAGGAAACGCGAGGAGTTGGCATGAGAGCTTCCGCCCGGGTGCCCGCGCCGCCTCTGCTGCCTGTCGCAATTCTTGCAGGTTGGTTGCTGCTGCTGGCGCAGGCAACATTCGCCCAATCGTCCAGCTACGCACTGATTGTCGCCAGCGCCTCTGGAGGAGGCGCGTTCAAGGACCGATTTTGGAAGTGGGCAAGCCAGATGACAGAGACGCTCACAAGCGAAATGCGTCTTCCCCGCGAGAACATCATCCTGTTGGTAGAAGATCCTACCATGAATCCCAGCCTGGCCACGGGCAAGGCTACAAAAGCGGAACTCGCCAAGGCCTTCGATGGACTCGCTGCCAACGTACCCTCCGACGGCCGCTTGCTGGTCCTCCTGATTGGCCACGGAAGTTTTGACAACAACGAGTACAAATTCAACCTGGTTGGCCCCGACGTGACCGGCACAGAACTGAAGAACTGGCTCGATCGCTTCAGCAATCGCCAGGTCGTGCTCGTCAGCAGTACGCCCTGCAGTGGAGTTCTAACGAAGGCGTTGAGCCGCCAAGGCAGGATTGTCATCACCGCGACCAAGAGCGAATTCGAGAGCAACAAGACGATCTTCGCGCAGTTCTTCGTCGCGGCGTTCCAGAACAAGGCAGCAGACGCCGACAAGAATTCTGAGATCTCCATGTTGGAAGCTTATCAGTACACTGCTCAACAGGTAGAAGCCTGGTACAAAGAGCAGGGCCGCCTGGCGACCGAGCATCCTCTGCTCGAGGATAGCGGAGACGCAACGGCCGCTCCCCGTCCATCACCTGCCAACGGGGAGGGGCTGCTGGCAGCCAAGGTCTCCCTGAGCTCGGCTTCCAAGGCGTTGCCGGGAGCTGGCTCGGATTCGCCCGAGTTGCAGGCGCTGAACGCTGAGAAGCGACGGCTGGAAGAAGCCATTCAAGATTTGAAGTATCGGAAGACCGCCCTTCCCGAGGCCGACTACAGCAGCCAAATGGAGAGGCTCTTGATCGAGCTGGCGCAGACGAATCAGAAGATCAACCGTGTCACGAAAAAGCGGTAGCAGGCAACCGAGGATCCTGCTGGGAGCGGCCACTTGCCTGCCTTGGCGCCGCTGCGACCGGCGACGAACTCAGGTGCTGCCAGGTGGATGTATCAACAAAGGGTCTGGAACTGATGACGTATGACCACCCGTTGCTGCGCGCCGAACGAGGGTAATCCCGAGCTTTGCAGCTCATGAATGGCGTGGCGTTGGCGTTATGAAGAAAGTATTTCTACTTTCCTTGATTGGCGCGGTTTTGAGTTTCTCGCTCTGGCTGGCACGGCAACTTGCCGATTCCGGAGCAACGCCAGAGACTGCCAGGCTCGCACTGCAGCGCGGCGACTATGCCGAAGCGCAGCGCGCTTACGAAAGTCTTGCCAACGCTCCGGGCCCCAGCCAGAAGGAAGGCCGCCAAGGCCTCATGCACTGTCTGTTGCTGACCGGCCAATACGAAGCGGTCGAAAGTCTCGCCACCAGCTACCTGAATGCCAGTCCCGAGTCGCCCGAATGGCGCTTTTTCCTGGGCAAGGCTCTGGCCTTGCGCGGTAAGTATACCGAAGCGAAGTCGGCCTTCGAGCGAGCAATTCACACGCAGTCTGTCACCGCAATCGACGCGCAACTGCAACTTGCCCGGCTGCTCGAAGCGTCGGGAGAACTTGACAAAAGCCGGGCGCTTTTTTCGGCCGTGCAAGAGCGCGCCGAAGCAGGTGGCAGGTTGGATCTGGCTGCACAGGCGCTGCAACATCTGGAGCGCTTCAAGGAGTCGAACAGGCTGTTCAAGCAAGCCACGGCACAGAACTCCGCGGACTTCGAGACCTGGGTCGCCTGGGGAAATCTGTTTCTGGAAAAGTACAACCCTGCCGAGGCAGCTTCGGTCTTTGCCGATGTCCTGAAACTCAATCCGAAACACCCGGAAGCCCTGTTAGGCCTGGCTCTCAGCCGTGGTGAAGGAGCCGGAGATGAGGTGGAAAAGCTGCTGGCGACAGCGCTCTCAATCAATCCTAACCTCGAAGCGGCTCACGCTGCCAAAGCGCAGTTTGCCCTGTTGGCTGAGTCTTTCGACGCCGCCGAGCGCGAGATCTCCCTCTGTTTCAGGATCAATCCAAATTCCCTCGAGGCGCACACTCTAGAGGCTGTGCTGCACTTTGCCCAAGGCCAAGATGCTGCCATGCAAGAAAGTATCCAGGCTGCGCTTCGGATCAATCCGAAGTATGGAGAAGTGTTCGAATCGCTCGGCCACTTCTGCGTGACTCAGCGTCTGTACAAGGAGTCGGTAGAGTTCTTCAAGAGGGCCATTGAAATCAATCCGCGGCTTTGGAAAGCCTACGCGGCCCTGGGAGCGAATCTGATGCGGATTGGAGAAGAGAAGTCCGCCAAAGAGATTCTGGATCGCGGCTTCGAAAACGACCCCTACAACGTTTGGACTTTCAACACACTCAAGCTCATTGACAGTTTTGCAAACTTCGAGAAATCGAATACGGCGAACTTCAACGTCCGGCTGCATCAGAAGGAGGCGAAGCTTCTGGCACATTATGTTCCAGACCTGCTGGAAGAGGCTTTTCGCTCACTCTCCAGCAAGTACCAGTTCACGCCAGAGACGCCTATCTACTTCGAAATGTTTCCCGACCACGAGGATTTTGCCGTGCGAACGATGGGCGTGCCCGGGCTCGGCGCCTTGGGAGTCTGCTTTGGCCGTGGTGTCGTGATGGACTCGCCGAGTGCGCGCCCCAAGAGCAGCTTCAACTGGGGGAGCACGCTGTGGCACGAATTCGCTCACGTCATCACGCTGCAGGCAACGGATCATCGCGTTCCCCGCTGGTTTACGGAAGGGCTCTCGGTCATGGAGGAGCATCGCGCCAGACCAGGCTGGGGAGACCGCTTGAATCTCGACATTGTACGAGCGATCCAGGAAAAAGAGCTCTTGCCGATCGCCGAGTTGAATCGCGGATTTCTGCGGCCGAAATCTCCAGGACAACTTCAGCTTTCGTACTTTCAGGCAGGGCAGGCCTGCGACTTCATCGAGAAGGAATTCGGCTTCAAAGCAATTCTGAAGATGCTGGCGCTGTTCAAGGCGAAGGCAAGCTTGTCGGAAGCGTTGAAGCAGGCGCTCAACCAGACAGCAGCGAGCTTCGACCAACGATTCAACGCCTATATCGATAGCCAATACGCCAGAATCAACGCGGCCGTGGACTTCTCTGTCCTGGAGAACCGTGAGCTGATGCAGGATCCGAAGAAACTTGCAGCGCTGCTAGCCCGGCATCCTGACAATTTCTTTGCCAACCTGAAACTCGCAAGCTATCATCGAAAAGAAGGTGAGCAGGCCAAAGCCGTCGCGTATTTCAACAAGGCCAAGGAGATCTTTCCTGGCTACGTCGAGTCCGACAATCCCTACAAGCAACTTAGCGAAATCCACAAAGAGCAGGGCCACCTGGCAGAGGCGGCGGCCGAGTTGCAGGCACTAACAGCCATCCACGACAGCGACTTTCCTTCGTTGAAGCAACTGGCGCTTTGGCTCAAGGAGCTGAACAGACCGGTGGAAGCCCGGCAAGCGTTAGAGCGAGCCATGTTTGTCTATCCTTTCGACCCCGAGTCCCATCAGCTGTCAGCCGAACTCGCTCGAAGCGCCGGAGACCATCGGATTGCGTTGCGGGAATATAGGGCCTTGTTGGCGCTCGACCCATCTGACAAAGCGGGCATTCATCTCAGCACGTCCAGTGTCTTGTTGGAAATGGGGAGGAAGGCAGAGGCCAAGAAAGAAGCTCTAGCCGCTTTAGAGATTGCGCCTGGATTTGAGCCCGCACAGGAGTTGCTTCTGAAGACTCTTGAGTCTGGCTCGAGGCCATGAGCTCCGCTGGACCGATTTGGAAGCGGGCGCAAACGGCGCTTTCAGGCTAGGTTTTCGCATCTTGATCTCTCAGCGGCCCCGGGTGGCGCTTGCGTTGGCGGCATGGGTTCGAGGCCCGGTGGCACGGTGTATCCACTTGCACCGGCGCGCTGAGGCTAAGAAGCGCCATGTGTGTGGCCTTGTGGCTTGTTGGCACGCCCCAGCGCCAGGCTTTTGAGCCTGACCGGCGGATGAACGCACGGTACGCGACCGGCCCTGGCCACAAACGCTCTCGACCGGCGCACTGAGTTTCTGCCCGTCACTTCTTCGAAGGATTGCCCAACACCGATCGGAACCTTGGCTATGGACACTCGCTCTATTGACATGAATGCCACCCCGTACGCGCCTGCTACCAGGGAAGCTACCGAATCTGAAGAACTGATTCTTGAAAGACTCAAAAACGCGCACGAACGGATTTTGAAGGAAGTTCGTAAAGAGATCATCGGCCAGGACAGTGTGGTGGAACAGGTTCTGACGTCGCTGCTGGTTGGCGGTCACTCGATCATCACAGGCGTTCCCGGACTGGCCAAGACGCTGTTGATCAAGACCATCGCCAGTGTCACCGACCTTAACTTCAAGCGCATTCAGTTCACACCCGACTTGATGCCGGCCGACATCACCGGAACAGACATCATCGAAGAAGACCACACAACCGGTCATCGCACGCTGGTTTTCGTTAAAGGCCCCATCTTTACCAACATCCTTCTGGCCGACGAAATCAATCGGACGCCTCCAAAGACACAGTCGGCCTTGCTGGAGGCGATGCAAGAGTACAGCGTGACGGTCCAGGGAACGACCTACCCGTTGGCACGCCCATTTTTTGTGCTGGCGACCCAGAACCCGATTGAGTTGGAGGGCACCTACCCGTTGCCGGAAGCACAGCAGGACCGGTTCATGTTCAACATCGTCATCGACTACCTGTCCGAGGACGACGAGATCGCGGTTGTGAACTCCACGACCGGCAACCGGCAGGCCCAGTTTGAACCCGTTGTGACAGGACGGGACATCTTGGATTTCCAGCGCGTGATTCGCCAGATTCCCGTCGCCGAAGATGTGGTGCGCTATGCCGTCAATCTCGTGCGCGCTTCGCGACCCAGCGACAAGTCGGCGCCCGATTTTGTCCGTGCCTGGGTCAACTACGGCGCCAGCCTGCGGGCCTCGCAGTTTTTGATTCTCGGAAGCAAAGCACGCGCTGTAATGCAGGGACGCTACAATGTCTCGACAGATGACATTCGCCACCTGGCTTTTCCCGTGCTCCGGCACCGCATTCTGACCAACTTCCACGCTGAGTCGGAACGGGTCGATGCGAACAAGATCATTCAAAAGCTCGTCGAGACAGTGCCTGCGCCGAAGTCGGGCATTCGTGGGTAACATCAATGCAAGCCACCACCTCTCAGTTCCGGTTTCTAGACCCAGCGGTGCTCTCTAAGATCGCGAGCTTGGAGCTGGTGGCGCGCACGGTCGTGGAAGGCTTCGTTTCAGGGTTGCATCAATCTCCGTATCTTGGGTTCAGCGTCGACTTCGCCGAGTACCGACAGTACATGCCAGGCGACGACATCCGGCGCATCGACTGGAAGGTCTACGCCCGTTCTGACCGTTACTACATGAAGGAATACGAAGGCGAGACCAACACCAACGTCTATCTGCTGCTCGACATCAGCGCGTCAATGGGGTACAAATCGGGTCCCCTCTCGAAGATGGAATACGCGTCCTATCTCGCAGCCTGTTTAGCTTATTTTGCCCAGCAACAGAAAGACAGCGTCGGGCTGGTGACTTTCGACGAAAACTTGGTTGAGAAGCTGCCCGCTCGTTGCCGTTTGGGACACATCTCGAGCATTCTGCATATCCTGGACCGGGTCAATCCCACAGCCAGCACTGAGTTTCGAAAGCCTCTGATGGCTTTGGCCGAGACGTTTCACCGTCGGGGCATCGTTGTCCTGATTTCGGACCTGTATGCCCCCGCCGCAGACATCATCCGCAGCCTGCGACAGTTCCGTTTTCGAGGCAACGACATGGTGGTGTTCCACGTCCTGGATCCGCAGGAGAAGGAGTTCAAGTTTTCGCGGTCGTTTCGACTGGAAGACATGGAAACCAAGCGCGAGATCCTGATGGTTCCCGAAGAAGCCCGGGAAAACTATCTGGCCCAGCTCAGCGCTCACATTGAAACGATCAAGAAGGAGTGCGGCGCTCTGGGCATTGACTATCTGCAGCTGGATACCTCGCGGCCCCTCGACTACGCCCTGTACACATACCTGGTCACACGGCGAAAATCGATGTAGATCCGAATCCGGTGTGGGAATCGGTTATGCAGCTCCTCAATCCCTGGTTCTTGCTCGGTACGCTGGCGGTCATAGGGCCTGTCCTCATCCACCTGATCCGCAGAGACGATTCGCGCAAACTCCCGTTCAGCTCGCTGATGTTCGTAACTCGATTGCCGAAGAAGTCGCTCCGGCAGCAATCGTTGCGGCACTGGCTTTTGCTCTGTCTTCGTATGGCGGCACTTCTGTTGCTGGCCTTGGCGTTTGCCCGGCCCTTTCTGGTCTCAAAGGTTGCCGAGCCGCTTCGATCGTCGAGCGACCGGTCCTGCATCATCTTGCTCGACCACTCGTTCAGCATGCAGTTCGGAGATCGATTCCAAAAAGCCCAGGCGCGGGCTCTTCGGCTTTTGGACGAGCTGACGGGACGCGACACGGTCCAGGTTGTCGCTTACTCGGACACCACGACCGTCCTGAACAACCTGCAAACAGACCGCTCTGCGCTGCGAACGCTGGTTCGGGATCTGCGTCCCAGCTATCGCAAGACAAACCATCTGGGCGCGCTGAAGCTCGCTCAGCGGCTTCTCAGTTCGGCTCCCAACGATCGCCAGGAGATTCTGTGGATCAGCGATTTTCAGGAGACCGGGTGGGCAGAGGCTGTTGGCGACACGACGCTGATGGCCGGCGTCTCAGTTCAGCCGTTCGATGTGGCCGAAAACGAGGGAGGAAACCTCAGCATCAACCAGCTGAGGCTTAGCCGGGTGACGGAAAACGACACGCCGCTGACGCGAATCTCGATCCGAGCCGCCGCTTCTGGAATGGCCACAAGTGCCGGCAGAGTCGTTCTCGAGCTGAACGGGAAGAGGATGCAGGAGAAACCGCTGGCGATCCAAATTGACCAGTCACAGCTCGTCGAGTTCGATGCAATAAATCCGCCTCCAGGGCTCGCCAAAGTCGAGATCAAGCTGGAGCCACGCGATCCTCTTCCCGCCGATAACGTCTATCGCTTCACAATGAACAGCGTGCAAAAGCTCAAGCTGCTGATGCTCCAGGAGGGTGGAACGCAGGATGGTTTCTACATTGCCAAGGCTTTGTCAGCCACCCAAGACTCACCCTTTCAATTGGAGTCGCAGGAGATCACCCAAAGTGGAGCGCTCGACCTTGCAAGGTTCTCGGCTGTCCTTGTCAACAACGTGGGCCGTGTTCCCCCGAAACTCGCTGGTGCGATTGCCGAGTTCGTTCGTGGCGGGGGCGGCCTCATTGTCGCGCTGGGCAACCGCGTACGAAACGGCAACCTGGGCGAAGCGTTAGATCGCGTGATGCCTGCAAGCCTCGCCAAACCAGGACTCCTTTCTAAGGAGAAGCCTCGTTTCATTAGCGAGCTACAGAAGGAGCACCCCGTCTTCGAGGGATTCAACCCGACACATCACTCGTATTTCATGACGACTCCCATATCGGCAACAGTCCCGGCGAAGCCTCACCTCTCGAGCGCTGTGCTCGCCAGCTTGGAAGACGGGACGCCCTTGCTGATCGAAGAGAGCTTTGGCAAAGGCCGCAGCTTGTTGTTTACCTCTTCGCTCAATATGGACTGGAACGACCTTCCCCTGAAATCGGTGTTCTTGCCGTTTCTCTACCAGCTCGTGAAGTACAGCGCACGTTACGACGAAGAAGTTCATGCCTTCTCCGCCGGTGAAGTGGTGCCACTCAATAAGTTGAATCCCATGCTGGGAAGAGCGCTCAACAGGATTTCTGGAACGGCCGAGGCATTCAGCCAGGCTTGGCAAATCACCACGCCGGCCGGGCGCCAGGCCCAAATCGCCGCCGCAGACCTGGTGCAGTCGCCCTTCTTTCAGCTTGAGGAACCCGGTTTCTACCAGAGCCGCGTTCACAATTTCGACAGCGCGGTCGCCGTTAACGTCGCAGCTTCCGAGTCAGATCTGAAGAAAGTGGCGCCAGACAAGATTCTGGCTTCGCTGCGGAGAGTGAGCCGGGCAAGCACCGGCGCCGCGCGGACCTCGGAGCCGACTCAGGATCAGCAGGAGGCATGGGAAAGCAAGCAGAGCCTCTGGTGGTATCTATTGCTCCTCGTCATGGCATTTTTGCTCGTTGAGAGTTTGTTGTCCAACCGCTACTATAAAGGAGTGCACGCGCCCTAGCCGGGTGAATCAGGAAGATAGCGCACGACAGGCTCGGGAAACCGTCGCAGGCCGCCGGAGCTTTCAGAAACCGAGGAACTCGGATTGTCCTCGCGTCCTGGCCCGCACTGTTAGACACGACGGAGATTCCGTTTTCGTTCCACGTTCAGCGCGCTGCGGGCTCCGTCGCGACCCAGGCCCACCCAAACGGCGCTGTGCTTGTCTGCACCGGGGAGAGCACCAGACACGTTGGAAAGCGCGCAGTATCGTGGGGTACCGCCATGACTCAGGAATTTCGACAACTTCAAGGCAAACTCGGCGAAGTTAGAAAACGCCTGAAATGGATCACCGCGGCCAAAGGCCTGGCCGCGGCTCTGGCCGCCAGCCTGATCGTTGTGGCGGTCGCGGTTTATTGTGTCGACCATTGGAACTACACCCAAACGGCCGTAGTCACCGCACGTCTGTTGTCGCTGCTCGCCATTGCCGCTTTGTTCGCCTGCTTTCTGATCCGGCCGCTGCTCCGGCGCGTTGAGGACGTCAAACTCGCTCGTTACATCGAAGAGCGGAACCCGGTGCTTCAAGACCGGCTGGTCAGCGCCGTCGAGCTGGGCAACCAAGAGGAGTCAGGTGCGCGGCCAAACCCTATCCTGCCCCTGCTGTTGCGCGATGCGCTGAACCGCTGCCGCAGCCTTCAGGCCAAGTCGCTGTTCAATCCGCGCGAGCCGCTTCGATCCGGCGCCGTCGCGTTGGCGCTGATGCTTGTCTTTGTTCTGCTGCAGGCGTTCGGGCCGGAGTACTTGCAATATGCAACGCTCAAGCTCTACGCCAATTGGTTCACCCCTCAAGCAGTCTCGCTTTACAGCATCGAAATCGAACCTGGAAACGTGCAGGTGCGAAAGGGTTCGGACCAGCTTGTGATCGCAAAGCTGATCGGTTTCGACTCGGGCCCCGTTCAGCTTTACTCCCGCCGCCACAGCAGCCCGTCGTGGGAAAAAAACCCGATGGAACCGCAGAAAGGCTCGAACCAATTCGGTTTCCTCTTCCTCGATATCAGCGAAGAGGTGCGTTACTACGCACAGTCAGGAAATGTCCGCTCGGGTGAGTTCTCCATTGCGGTCAGCGAGACCGCCCGCGTCGAGAGAATCGACTTGACATACCACTTCCCCGCTTACACCGGCCTGCCCGTTCGCAGGGAGGAAGATGGAGGAGAGATTTCGGCGTTGAAAGAAACACGAGTCGACGTCCTCGCCCATACGAGCATTGACACGGCTTCAGCTCGAATTTTGCTTCAGGATGGCAGTGCAGTCCCCATGCGCAAAGTCGGCGAAAAGCAGTTCCTGGGCCAAGTGGCCGTGAAGCGGGACTCGTCGTACAGAATCGAGCTGGCTGATTTCGCCAAGAACGGCTCTGTGGGTTCGCACGAGTACCCCATCACCGCGTTGGATGACCAGCCCCCCCTGGTGTCCTTTTCCAAACCTGGCCGCGACAAGAAAGTGACCCAACTCGAAGAGGTCCTTGCTGAAGTGAAGGCCAATGATGATTTCGGCTTGAACTCGCTGAAGTTCTACTACACGGTAAACGGCGGAAAAGAGAATGGGGTCGATCTGTTCCAGCGCAGCCGAGGCGAAGCACCGAAAACACTGTCCGGCACCCACACGTTCTTTCTGGAAGAATTCAACCTTGAGCCCGGCGATGTGGTGAGTTATTACGCCAGAGCGTCAGACGCGCGCGCCACCAGCGCCAGCGACATCTACTTTCTGGAAGTACGCCCGTTTGGCAAGGAATTTTCACAGGCACAGATGGGCGGTGGCATGGGCGGCGGAGCCGGTGAAGCGGGTTCAGTGCTTTCGTCCCGGCAGAAGGAGATTTTGGCGGCGACCTGGAGGCTCATCCGCGATCAGAAGACTTTCGGCAAAGGGGAGTACTCCGACAACTTGAAGCTCGTGGCTTCACAGCAGCAGAAGCTGCAGCAACAGACCAGAACGCTGTCGGAACGCATGAAACGGAGGGCACTGACTACACGCGATCCCGAGTTTCAGAAACTCTCCGACAACTTGGAAAAGTCCATCGAGGCGATGACCCCTGCCCATCAGCGCTTGTCTCAGGAAAAGCCGAACGAAGCCCTTCCGCCCGAGCAGACAGCCCTGAATTACTTGCTGCGAAGCGAAGCTTACTTTCGGAAGATCCAGGTCGCTTTCGGTAATGCGGGAGGCCCGGGGGAAGCTGCCACGGGAGCTCAGGAACTGGAGAACCTGTTCGAGCTTGAGCTGGATAAGCTTAAGAACCAGTATGAGACACAGCAGCAACGGAATGCCATGCAGGGCCGAAACCAGCTGGATGAGGCTGTGCAGAAACTGAAGGAACTCGCCGAACGCCAGCAACAACTGAACGAACGTCAGCGCCAGCTGGCTGTCCCCGGGTCGTCACGAGGTGGCAGCCAGTCGGAGCAACAGCAGATTCAGGAGGAAGCCGAGAAGCTGGCGCGCCAACTGGAGCGCCTCTCGCGGGAGAAAGAAGACGAAGAGCTTCTCAATGCCAGTCAACGGTTGAAGCAGGCAGCCCAGGAGATGCAGAACGCAGGTGCTCGTTCACCGTCTGGCGGCAGCCAGAACCGCGGCCTCCAAGCACTCAGCCGTCTTAACGATGCACGCCGAACGATGGAAAACCGCCGACGCGGCAACTTGGCCGACGATTTAAGGCAGCTTCGAGCCGACGCTCAACAAGCCGGCGAGCAGCAGGAAAAAATTCAGGAAGCCCTCGAGAGACTGTCGCAGGATACGACAAGCGGGACTAGCGGCGTCACTCCGCAGGCGCGCTCCGCCGAACAGATGATGAAGCAGATTCAGAAGGCCCGTGGGATCCTGCGTGAGAAAGCCGAGCTCGGCAAGACGTTGAACTCCATCGAACAAGGCGTTTTCGATTCCGCAAAAAAGGCTGCAGGTCAAGACAAACCAACCTCCCAGCAACTTCAGTCGGCTGGCAATGCCATGCGCGACCAGCGCATTCAGGACCGCGTTGCCCAAGGCGGGCAGATGATTGCGCGCGGGTTGCTTGAGATCGCGAAAGAAAGGGAACGAAACATCCAGGGGTCGATCGACGAGCTGAAGCAGAAGATCGACTCGGCGGAAAAGGCCTTCGGAAAGGCTCCCAGCGATGCCAGTACTGCGGAAGAACGCTTGAACCGTGCGTTGAACCGCGCTGGAGATCTGCGCGAGAGTATCGAATCCATCGCGCACCGGGTCAGAGAACTGAGGCTAGCTCGGCAGCGCGGCCGGCCCGACAAGCCGGGCTTCGGGCAGCCTGGAAAACCCGGCACAGAATTGGGTGAAGGTTCTCAAGACACTCGCAGCGGGAAAGAGCAAGAACGGAATTCCACCGGGCGCGGGGAGCAGAAAGGAGAGGGAAGAAACGACTCCAGAGATTCCGGAGGCAATAAGAATGCCGAGGGCCAAGCGCGGGGGAAGAGCCAGGGTAACTCACCAGGCCAGAGTGGCAAGACTCCGTCTCCTGACGGGCAGCCAAACCCAACCGAGACTTCCGGATCCACAGATGCCGGCGGTGCGCGCGGCAACAGTCCTCAAGCTCGGGCTGCTTCCCGAGCGGGTGAGCGCCAGAACTTTGGGCCAAATCACCAAAACGAGGGCGCGATCAACTTTGGCGATTACACTCTCGAGCCACCAGGAATCGGTTCAGAGCAGTCCCGACAGTTTAGGGCGGAGTGGGACTTGCGTCTAAGGGAAGCCCAAGAACTTCGCAGAGACTTGGGCGATCGCAAGGATTTGGTCAGGCAGGTCGAGGAAATGCTCGACCGAATGAAGCAAATGAAGTCCGAAATCCCTTTTGACGCTGAGGAACTTGAAAGACTTCAGGGCAGTATCGTCGAAGGCTTTCGGCAGCTTGAGCTAGACCTGAGCAGACAATTGCAGCAGATGATTTCCCGTGAGAGTCTTCATTTGGCCAAAGATGAAGACGTGCCCGAAGGATATCGCCGGCAGGTAGAGGAGTATTACAAGGCGCTGTCGAAGAGAAACTGAGCACAGCGTTTCCTCGTTGCGATCAGTTGTCTTGCCGGGCGACGCCCGGGCACTCTTCAGCTTCGTGCCTTCCCAGGCTCGCTGAGCCGTCACTTCGCAATCCGAAGATCGCCCAAACCCCCATCAAGCCGGTAGCTGTCTAGTCCCGATCTCTCGCCCATCGCGCCTATCAAGCGGCCTACAGCCCTTGTAGTAGAGGCCGGTGCCCGCCACTCCACAAAGCGCATTCGAAGAAGACAGAATGTGTGGATTATGTCACTCCTCGGTGAGAAATCCGCCTGGTCGAACTAGCAACAGCACAAACCCTCTTGAGGAAGATGCCCAGCCACAGGTCTGAACTCTTGATGGAAACTGAGGGCAGCGCGATCAGCCGCGGGCATGGGGTTGCCCCTGGTTTCCTTCAGACGCCTTTTGACGTAGGTTTTGTCTTGACGCGGAACGTGCAAACTGCGCAAATTTAATTGTGCCATCTTGTTTCTCCATGCCTCCTTACGAGACTTTGACGGGACTCTGCAAGATCGCCGCCCGCTACGTGCACTCAGTGGCCGGGCCGCCGAACTGCAGGAACTGTGGTTTGTGGTTCTTACTGCCGCCGACCCAAACAACGCAGGTCCTTGGCCTATGAGGGCTAATGTCCTGGAGCAATGCCCCTCTAGCCGCCAAGGTCAGGGCAACTCTCTCGCCAGGCGCAAACCATCTGGCACGATCAGAAGGAACAGAGCCGCCGCAGTGGCTAAGATGCCGAGTGCCACAGCCCACATTAGGAGTCATTCAGAAATAACCTAACACTAGTGTCCAGCTGTTCGAGCCTACAGTGTCTACAAGTTGTTCATGTCAGTTCAGTAACGGGAGTTTTTGGTAGTGACCGATTTCAATTTTCTTCACTCTTAGGAAGATCCACCCGGGAGTCAGTTTTGTCACAGTGAACGGCAACTTATCAATCGTTGCAAAAGTACTTGCTTAATCTAATCGAATCGAGTATAGTACGGGGCATGCGACGAACTAAGAAGACTCCTACTCAGAAGGACCTGGTCAGTGTACGATCCCAACTGCGTTATGAGAAACGCCGGACGGCCGTCGAGGCGGTGCGCAACGGCGAATCGGCTTCGACGGTGGCGCGCGTGATGAAGGTTCCCCTCCGAACGCTGTTCAGCTGGATCGCCCGCTACCGGCTGGGGGGCGAGCAGGCGTTGCAAGAAGGGCGACGCAGCGGCCGAC
>VFZK01000047.1 GCA_016871215.1 Acidimicrobiia bacterium
CTCCCATGCGATTAATTGTGCTTGATCTTCTACCGACAGATCGATCACCCGACCGTTTCTCGCCATGCCGTGGACTTATACCACGGGACTCCCAAATAGTCTAGTTATTTAAGGGACGATAGACTAGACTTAAGCCGCGTAGCGCAGATCCCGGGCTTTCTGCGGGTCTGCGGCAGAAAACGAAGCGAGTCGCAACGGCGGAAGGTGAAGCCGACAGGACTGCGGGCTCCACCGGTTTCGAGCTGGTTCAGCCGTCGCTCCCGCTAAGGCGGGGAAGGTGTGAAAGAATTGAAACTCAGTGAAAGCGTCTCCTCCCTTTCCCCCTTGCACGCGGTGACAGAGGGTTTTTCTCCTCCTCGCGGAACCGAAGCCTCAATTCACCGAGTGATGATCGGAAATGGTCAGGGAGGAACCCAGGCGCTTGACCACTTTCGACTCTCCAGCCAGCCGAAAGGCGGTCCCTGCCTGATGCTTGTCCGTGAATGACGAGTGCACCTTCTGGGAGGAAGGAGAGAGGCTTTTTTTGTATATAGTTCCGGCGTAGAATCAAGAGGCGGAAGAGGCGGTTTCTGGATTTGCACGATTGTGCTATGGATGGGAACAGGGGGTTTCAGTGAAAAGACGAGAGCTCGTTAGCAGCCTAGTTTGGGGCGGCTGGATGCTGTCCCGTTTCGCAAAGGATTCAATCATGTTAAGCCAACCGAAGAGCGGAGCCACCGGCGCCAAAGAAACCATCACCCTTGGCGGCGGGTGCTTCTGGTGTGTCGAAGCGGTCTATGAGGAGTTGAAGGGTGTTGAGCGGGTCGAGTCCGGTTATTCGGGCGGCAAGGCGCCGAACCCGACCTACCGGCAAGTCTGCACTGGCACGACCGGGCACGCTGAGGTCGTGCAGGTTACCTTTGATCCGAACGTGATCTCCCTCAGAGAGATTCTGGAGATATTCTTTCACGTCCATGATCCCACAACCCTGAACCGGCAAGGAGCAGACGTGGGAACGCAGTACCGATCCGTGATTTTCTACAAGGATGCTGAACAGAAAAACGTTGCGCAGGAGGTGATCCAAGCTGTTACAACGGCCAAATTGTGGCCCGATCCCATCGTGACGGAACTGTCGCCGCTGAAGGAATACTACAAGGCCGAGGATTATCACCAAGAGTACTTCAAGCTGAACGGCACACAGCCTTATTGCCGGGTGGTGATTGCACCCAAGATGGCGAAATTCAGAAAGGAGTACAAAGACAAACTGAAAGGACACTAACCAGTGCCGGATCGCAACAGCGCTGGGTACATCATCTTTGGCTCGAGCGCTGCAGTTGGGGCACCGGATTTGGGCGGACAGGCATTTTTTCCCAGGGGAGCTTGGAGATGCCGTTCAGGTCCCACACCACGGCGCCTTCGCGGACCGTCAGTTCGCACTCGAGCTTTTGGTTTCCTACGAACTTGCCACCCTCGACATCGGCGAAGCCAAAGCTGCCAGTGCGCAGGCTGAGCACCGCAATATCGGCTGCGGCGCCAACGGTGAGATGTCCCAAGTCGGGGCGCTTGATCTCTTGTGCTGGGTTCCAAGTGGCACGCAGAACAACGTCCTCCAGAGTCATGCCAAGGTTGAGGAACTTCGACATGACATTGATTTGGTCCTTCATGCCTCCATTCATGCTGCCGGTGTGGAGGTCGGTGCTGATGGAATCGGGAATGAATCCCTGCTTGACGGCGGGGACCGCTTGGCGAAACACAAAACTGCCGGCGCCATGGCCGACATCGAAGATCACGCCTCGTTTACGCGCTTCAAACAGGTAGGGTTCAACTCTTCCATCCGCCCCGATCATCGGCACGCGACCCAGGTACATGTGTGTGTAGATATCGCCGGGTCGCAGATGCTTGAGCACCAGTTCTTGGAACGGCCGTTCTGGCAGGAAATAGCCAAAGTCCACCATGACGGGCACGTCGGCTAGCTTTCCGGCCTCCACCGCACGGTCTACGGGCGCCCACTCGGGCCCGCTATAATGGGCGGTCTTGATACCCACGATGAGGCCTTTGTTCTCGACGATCTTCATGGCGGTCAAGTAGGCATCCATGTCCGTCAAGTCTTGCTCGATTGGGCCGCCCCGCATGCCATAGCCGACGATGTTGAGCAGGGCCAGAACACGCGTCTGCGAACGATCGATGACCTGCTGCTTGAAGTGCTGAAACGTCCTCCAGCCACTGCCTCCGGCATCCACAACGGTAGTGACACCACTGCGGAACGTGAAGCCGTCGGGAGGGAGGCTTGACATGCCGTTCCCCAGGCTGGCATCGGGGTCGGTGCCATAGTAGACGTGAGCATGAATGTCGATGAGTCCAGGGACGACGTACATTCCCGCCGCATCGGCGACAGTCCGCGCCTGCGATGCTGGAATGCTCGCTGCAACCTGGGCGATCTTGCCACCCGTGACCGCCACGTCGACGACTGCGCTGATGCGATTACTGGGGTCGATAACCCGGCCGCCTTTGATCAGCAGGTCGTATTGTTGAGCGCGCGCCGGGATCGAAAGAAAAACCAGAAACCACCAAAGCCTTAGTCTTCGGAATGACATCGCGGAGGCCTCCTTGCGGGAACGACTCTTGCGTCTAGCGGCTTTCGGCGAGATCGAATCGGAGAACCGGCGGGTCTCCAAGAAACGCTCAGGGTTCCCGCTTTCGCGGAAGAGACGCCGGACTCGAGGCTCCTCTCGATTCAGCTGCCTCAGCATGCTTTTTCGCGCGGAGAATACTGCTTCCGAAAGCTTCAGTCTACAGAAACATCGTTGCGTTTCGGCGTACCTGCTGCCTGCATCCGCCCGCGCTTCGAATTCGTTGCCGCGAAAGATTGCGGCCCGGCTTCGGCTCCGTCACTGCCAGCCGCGCTTGGACTGTCTTGAGGCGTGCGGGCGGTGTCACGCGATTTTTCTTTGGCTTCCTGCACTGCATCTTCTAGACTCCGCCTGTCCGACCGGCTCTGACAGCTGATGAACATTTCTTCCAACGCGAAGCAAGCAGCGAAAGCGGTTGCGCCAGCCACCTCCGTCCGCTATCGGGTGCTTTGGCTTGCGGTGTTGCTGTACGCAATCACGTACATGGATCGCGTTTGCATTTACGCAGCGATGCCGGTGATTGCCCGCGAGTTGTCGTTCGACAAGATCACCCAAGGGCTTATCTTCAGTGCTTTCGCGTGGGGCTACAGCTCGCTGCAGGTTCCAAGCGGCTGGCTGGCTGACCGCATGGGTCCGCGCCGCATGTTGTCTGGCATCGTGGTGTGGTGGTCGGCATTCACCGTGTTCACTGCTTCCGCCTGGGATACCGCTTCCTTTGTTGTCATTCGCGTCCTGTTTGGCGCCGGCGAGGCCGGAGCGTTTCCGAGTGCGACTCGGGCGTTTTCGCGGTGGCTGGCCACTTCCGAGCGTGGCTTCGCTCAAGGGGTCACGCATTCAGGCTCCCGGCTCGCAGGTGCGCTAACGCACGGTCTTGTCGCTGCCATGATTGCCGTTTGGGGCTGGCGCACGCCCTTCGTGGTGTTTGGTTTCGTGGGGTTTGCTTGGGCGGCAGTCTGGTTTTTCTGGTATCGAGACCGTCCCGAAGAGCACGCGGGAGTCTCGCCAAGCGAGTTGCAGTGGATCAACGATGGCAAGATCGCAACCGGGAAGAGGAGCGCGCTTTCCTGGCGAAAGCTGCTTTGCCACGCGAACATGTGGCGGCTTTGCGTGATGTACTTCTGCTACGGGTATGTGCTTTGGATCTTTCTCAGCTGGTTACCCACCTACTTTGCCGAGGTGCGCGGCTTCGGGCTGGTGAAATCGGGCCTTTACACGATGATTCCACTGCTGGCTGGAACCGTGACCAATTCCTTGGGTGGCTGGCTGTCTGACCGGCTCTACGTTCGGACGGGTGACCTGCGATCGAGCCGCCGCCAAGTGGCGATCGGTGGCTTTGGCGTAGCGGTGGTATTTGTTGTTCTAGGCGTGCTCGCACCTGACGCCACTCTGGCCGTAATAGCTATGGCGGTGGCCGTTGGAGGTCTGGAACTGACGACTGGCGTATCGTGGGCGATTCCTCTCGACATCGGGCGGGATCACTCCGGCACGATCTCAGGTGTGATGAACATGTTTGGCAACTGGGGAGGAGCGATCTCGCCTCTCCTGGTGGCGTGGCTCGTGCAGCGCTTCGATTCGTGGACGCCCGCCTTCGTGCTGGCGAGCTTTCTCTGTTTGGTAGCCGGACTCTTATGGTTTAAGATTGACCCCACGGTTTCAGTTGTTGAAGAAGAGACTTGAGGTCCGGCTCGGAGCCAGGCTGCGGCGCCTGGCGGGAACGATTCCTGGCCTTTTCCGGGAGCGCTTATGTTGATCGACGAGAAGAAATGTGTCGCTTGCGGGAATTGCGTGTCGGTTTGCCCGATGGGCGCGATTCACATCGATCCGGTGAAACGGCGCGCGACCGTGAACCAGGACGAGTGCGTCGAGTGCTATACCTGCTACCGCGGCATGAGCAAGGAACATCTGAATCCGGTGATCGTTCGGACGATTCGCAGGATCGGTGGGCTGTTCCGATGGAGGTTTGACCCGGAACCCGATGTTTGCCCAACCGACGCTCTCACCGAGCCAGAGCTGTCGTGGCCCCGTGTCGTTCGTCGTGCCTTCAGCGATCCGATTGTGCCTCACGAGAGTACGGGAGTCCATGGGCGGGGCACCGAAGAAGTGAAGACGAACGACGTCACCAACCGCGTCGGATTTGGCGACGCCGGCTTCACGATCGAGTTCGGCAGGCCGACCGTCGGCGTCCGATTTTGGCAGATCCAGGAAATGACACGTGAGCTCGCCAAGATGGATCTTACGTTTGAAAAGAGAAATCCCGTCACGAGTCTGATGACCAATCCGGTGACAGGCGATCTGCGCGAGGACATCCTCAATGAGAAAATCCTTTCCGCCATCGTCGAGTTCAAGGCATCGCTTCGCAATGTTCCGGCCATCCTTCGCAAGGTGAAGGAAGTTGCGAATCGGCTGGATACGATCGTGGCGATCGGTGCGGCAGCCCGCTGTGACGAGAACGGGGACAACGAGTTGGAAGAAATCTTGCGCCAGGAGAGTTTCGGTTTCGTGCGGGGCAAGACGAACCTCGGGCTAGGTCGTGCATCGAACGCCGTTCCGGAGGCCCAGGAAGCCACCGTGAGCGCGACGTGAAGCGGCTTGGCTGAGAAGCCGGTGCGCGGCGGTCCGCTTGAAACCGCGGATGGCGGTTGGCAGGGAAGGCTCCGGGGTAGGGCAAAACCGTAGGGCTTCGAATGGGGCAATGAACGTATCGAGGAGGTTGGTCCATGACGAACACGTTGCATCGGTACGGTGACGAGCACAGCCTCCGCAACGATTTCATCGTTTTTGCCATCCCCTGTCGTGGGTACAACGACCAGGATGCCGTTCCCAAGCTGCGCCAGTTTCTAAGAATGGCTGTGAAACACGACCCGGTCAACATTGGAGACGGTTCCCGAGGCAGCATGTATCGGCCGAATCGAAGCCTCAATCCGATGGCGCACTGGTCGCGCGATACGAAACCCGATATCGAGGAGGTCGTCGAAAAAGTCGCCAACCCAACCACTGTTGCCGCCGTCTTCGACAACAAGACAGCGGCGGAGACCTTCATTGAGGAGTTGCGGAAAGCGGATCTGGGCCTGTCGATCAACCTCAGTGCGTCAATCGCGAACGCTCAGACCTGCTGTCACGACATCGACCTGCCGCGCCACAGCGTGGAGTATTCTCTTGGCTTCATCGGAAAAACGGACCGATTGGCCGACCGCCAGGTACTGGAGCTCTCGACTATGTGTGGCCATGGGATGATCTCGTTTACTTTCGCACGAAAGATGATCGACTGGGTCCGGGAGGGTCGGCGCACTCCCGAGCAGGCCTGCCGTTACATGTCTCGCTTCTGCTCTTGTGGCATCTACAATCCGACGCGAGCCAAAGAGATCCTCGAAGAAGCTATGTTGCGGAACAGCTAGGGGGTTGTCCGGTCGGCTTGGCCCGGGCCTGCGAGCGTCAGTCCGAAACGAGTGGCCTTAGCTCGAGAGCTTTGGTTTGCACTCGCCATCGTGAACCTCTTTCCAGCAAACACCCTTTACGAGTTGGAGAACGTATTCACATGACTGCCCTGTGCCGTCGTCGCAATGCCTTGGCGCTGTTGTTCCTGCTGCTACTGTCGGGCTCCTGTTCGGAAAAGACCGTTCAGGCGCCGGGTCGCTCACCCGAACCCGCGGTCGCGATTGAAGGCGTTCGACTTTGGGATGGTTCTGGAGCCCCGCTTGTTTCAGATGCCGTTGTCCTGATTCAAGGCGAGCGAATCGAGGCTACTGGCCCGCGAGGAACCGTCGCCGTGCCAGCCGGTGCCAGAAGGATCGATGCCCAAGGGAAGACCGTGATTCCAGGGCTCATCAACATGCACGGGCACGTCGGAATGACGAAGGGGCTGAAGCAGTCCAAGGAGAACTACACAACAGAGAACATTCTCGCTCAGTTGAGACAGTACGCCCGGTATGGTGTGACCGCCGTGATGAGCCTGGGCACCGATTTCGAGCCGATGTTTGAAGTGCGAGGCCCGGCCCGGCCAGACGAAGCGCCTCGGGCGACTGTGTTTACGGCTGGGCGCGGTTTTACCGGAAAACAAGGGTATCCCGCAGTATTGCCGGGCAATGCGGGGATTCCTGTGGAAGTTGACACAGTTGACGAGGTGAAGGCCTATCTTCGGGAACTGGCACGGCAGAAAGTCGACATGGTGAAGATTTGGGTCGACGACCATTGGGGACACTACGCAAAGATTCGTTCTGAGCTCTACAACGCCATCATTGCTGAAGCGCACAGGCTGAATCTCCGTGTTATGGCCCATTTGTTCTACCTTGCCGACGCCAAGATGCTGGCCAAAGCTGGCCTCGACGGTATGGCCCACAGTGTGCGCGATCGACCAGTCGATGACGAGCTGATCGAGGTATTGAAGGCGAAGAACGTGTTTCTGGTACCAACCCTCACCCGCGAAGAATCCACGTTCGTCTATGCTGAGCCACCTGCTTTTCTGGATGACCCGTTCTTCGCTCGCTGGGCCGATCCGGAGGCGATCAAGGCTCTGAGGGATCCAGCTTGGGGCAAGAAGGTCAGAGCCGATCCTGACTTCCCGAAATATGCTGGGCAGCTGAAAATGGGGCAACAGAATCTCAAGAAGCTTTTTGACGCAGGTGTTCGGGTGGCGTTCGGGACGGACACGGGACCAACTGCACGATTTCAAGGGTTCTTCGAGCACCGTGAACTCGAGCTAATGGTCCAGGCGGGGTTGACGCCAGTCCAGGCACTGCAAACGGCCACCTTGAATGCGGCCCAATGTCTGCGCATCGAGAAGGATTTCGGCACGCTGGAGAAAGGCAAGCGGGCTGACTTCATCGTTCTCGATGCCGATCCTCTGGAGAACATTCTCAACAGCCGCAAGATCTCCCAAGTGTGGATTGGCGGACGAGAGGTCGACTGAGTTGCCAGGGTTCAGTTTCGTGGAGGTCTGGAATTGCGTGTGGGCGAGGGACCTGGTGAGCGGTTCGCGCCAGCTTTTGTTCCGCTGGCCAAAGGCATTCAGGCCTTTCGTGACCTTTCGATTTGCTTTCCCTTTCTTTGTTACCTTCCTTGTCGTTTCAGACTGCCTTTGGGCTGAAGTTCCTCTGCCCACCCCCAAGGACCATTACCAGAACTTCGATGTTGGCGAAGTCGGCTTGAAACTGTTTTCCGAGGTACTGGGAGAAGCCGACCCTGTCGTTCAGAAAGCAATGCTGGAATTGGCCAGCGCGCCGCCCGCCGAGAGCATCGCCAAAATTCCCCGTGGCGAGGCAGAAGCCGTTCTCCGAACCATGGATTGGAAGAAGTGGAAAGCGTCTGCCTTGGAGGTTTTCCTCCATTCGTCTGGCGTGCTCGACGTGATTCCCGCGAGTGCAAAAGAATGGACGCCCATTGTGCACGACGGGCTGCTCTACTTCCTGGACCATTTGGACGAGGCACGGTTGATGGATCGGGTTCTGGACCTCGTTTATTTGCCGGCTGACAGCGGACGTGGGGAACGGATTCTACAGTTTGCTGCGCGAACGCCAACCTTTCAGAAAGTCGGCCAGATCCTGGCGAGGGATACCGGTGTCGAAGCCGACATTCAGAAAGCGCTACAGACGCTGGAGAACACGGTTCAGACGGCTTCGTATAAAGAAATCGCCACTGGCATCAGGACATCGCTGGGTCCAGACATTATCCAAAAGTACGACTTCAAGCTGGCGGATCGCATCCTGGCGGAGGCCAGTGTCGGCGCCGTGATTCGGGCTAGCTTGCGAGTGCCGGGCGAAAACGAACGCCGGGACGTCGTCTGCAAGGTGATTAAGCCATACGTGTATCGGGCCATCGGCGAAGAGGTTGCCATCATCGATGAACTGACTCGGTATTTCGTCCAGCACCGCGACTACTATGCGCTGGGTGGGCTCCCGCTGACAGAGATGTTTCAAGGAGTGCGGAAGTCGATGGCGAACGAGATCAAGATCGAAGGTGAACAGCAGAACCTGTTGCGTGCCGCAAACTACTATCGGAACGACCCTAAGATTCTGGTTCCACGGCTTTACCCGTTCTCGACGAAACAGGTTACCGTCATGGAGTTTGTTCGCGGCGAAAAGATTTCGAACGCGTTCTCGGGCGATGGGCGGCGGCGAGCGATCATGGCTCGGCGCCTGGGCGACGCGCTGACTTCAGACGTGCTCTTTTCCAAAGAGGACGAAGCGGTGTTTCATGGGGATCCCCATGCGGGCAACGTGTTTCACGTGCTGGCCGACCCCAACGATCCTTACCGCATCGCGTTGCTCGATTGGGGGTTGCTTGGGCTGTTTCCACGCCCTCAAAGGGCGCAGCTGGTGCAACTGATGCTCGGCATTCAGCTAAACGACGCCCGCCGGCTACGCAAGCATCTCGGCGCTCTGGTGGAAGGAGAGCTGCCCAGAGACCCAACCAGATCCGCTCGTCTCGACAAAGCGATCAAGGATACGCTGCATCAGCGTTCCAAGCGAAGCGGCTTCGACACGCTGGGCGATTTGATTTTGCGGCTTGGCAAGGAAGGCTACGTGCTCCGTTTCAACATCGCATTGTTCATCAAGTCGCAAGTCACGATTGCGGGCATTTTGGCCGGCCTCGATCCAGCGCTAAAACAGGATGACTACGTGATGCAGCGGGCCAGCGGCTTTGTGCGGCGAGAGCTGCACAAGCGTCTGCTCTATGCTCTTTGGATTCCAGCCTGGAATTCCCATAGCTATCGCAGCATGCTCTCGAACGAAGACGTCAAGGACGTGCTCGCGCACCGCGTTTTCGGATGGTTCCGCCGTCGATGAATTGAAGGCAAAAACGGCCGGATGGCCTCGCCGAGACAGGGGCTTGGCTTCGGCAGGCACGAAGCGCACGACAGCTTGGACGGCAGCCAGCCGTCTTGCCGGACCCGCTTTGGGACGAGGGGCGGAGGTGCTTATGAAAACAGGTTGTTCTACTTTCACAAGGCGCGAAGGGCTGAGGCTTGTTGGGACGACAATCGCCGGTGCAGGCCTCGGGTTCGCGAAGCCGTTGGCGGCTTTGCCGAAGCGCCCTGGGATGAAGAAAGCCCTTATGTTTGGAATGGTGAAGACGGAAGGAGCCTTGTTGGACAAGTTTCGAATGCTTAAAGAGATTGGCTTCGAAGGAGTGGAACTCGACAGCCCGGGCTTCGATGTCAAGGAAGTCCTCGATGCCAGGGATCAGACGGGCTTGCAGATCTGTGGAGTCGTGGATTCGGTCCACTGGAAGCAGACCCTGTCCGATCCGGACCCGGCTGTCCGGGCTGCGGGATTGGAAGGGCTACGAACTGCACTACGCGAGTGCCGGCAGTACGGTGGCAGTTCTGTATTGCTGGTACCGGCAGTGGTGAACAAACAGGTTTCTTACGCCGATGCCTACGTGCGGTCGCAAGCAGAGATCCGCAAGGCGTTACCTCTGGCGGCAGAGCTTAGGATCAAGATTGCTGTAGAGAACGTTTGGAACCAATTCCTACTCAGCCCGCTTGAGGCAGCGCGCTACGTGGACGAATTCAGAAGCCCCTGGCTTGGCTGGCACCTGGACATTGGCAACCTGATCACGTTCGGGTGGCCCGAACATTGGATCAACGTGCTTGGAAAGCGCATCGTCAAGCTGCACATCAAAGAGTTCAGCCGCAAGAAGCGCGACGAACAGGGGCTGCGGGCCGGCTTCAACGTCAATCTGGGGGAAGGGGACTGCGATTGGCCATCGGTGATGAAAGCGCTGGATGCTGTTGGATTTCGAGGCTGGGGCTCAGCAGAGGTGGCTGGTGGGGGACGAGAGCAGCTGGCGGACGTCGCCGATCGGATGACTCGAATTTTCGAGAGCTAGCGATCGCTGCGGGACACAGGTTGTCGAATGTGCAGTGTGTGGTTGGTCAAGGCTGGACCAAGACGAAAGCAACATCCTCGTGCTTTGGTGCGAAATGGGCTAGCGGAACCAACCGGGCAAAGCGCCTTCGCGGATGGCCTGATTCACAAGGTCTTGTTTTTCTTGGGTACGCTTCTGGTTGAGCTCTCTGATTTGCACGTCAATGTCGAGTACGCGCGGCGGCGCGCCCAAACCGAGTGTTCCAGGAGCTTCCGGCGTTTCGCCCTCCTTCAGGGGGCGGCGATTCACTAACTGAAATCGCTCGCTTTCCAGAGGGCCAATCAGGCTGCTGTAACGCTTGTCGATCGTCGCAAGCTTCTCCTGCCAGTACTTCTGATCCTTGAGCTTAGGCTCTTCTGAAGGGCTCTCCGACGAATCGGGCTTCAATGCGGCCTTGGAGTTTTCCCACGAAGCAGGTTTTCCGCTCTTTCTCAGCTCTTCACGTAAATCGTCAAGCGCTTGCTGCGCGGCGGCGGCTTCCACCTTGTTGTCTTCAATCTGTTGCTTGGTTTGTGCGACCAGCGGGGGATATACGTTCTCGCGATCGAAGACATCCGACTGGCGCAGCAGCCTCATGTTCAGATCAGCCAGCTTAGCCTGGAGCGCGTCCGCTTTGGCTTTGCTGTCTTGCAGCCGAGCCTTGGCTTCGATGAACCGCTTGCTCCAGGCTCGCTCGCCGCCATCGTCTGGCCCGGCAGACAGGCTCTTGGCGGGACTGGACGATTGGGAGGGCGCAGGGGCGGGCGAACTCGAACGCAATCCTTCGTATTTGTTCAGATCGTCGTTTGTATAAACCTTTTTCGACCGGCCCTGCTGTTTCTCCCGCTCCTTCCTGGCCAAATCAGCCAGGCTTTGGCAAAAGGTTGGAACCGACGCCAGCAAACTGAAGAGGCAGGCAGTGATTAGGGACTTGCGCACCATGGCTGTGTCCTGACGGATCGTTTTTCGTCCATCTTATCGGCCAATCTTCCTTTGCCACGAGGAAAATCGTGTCGTGATGACCCGTGCGTCGGGCGATCCTGGTGGTTGTGGTCTCGACGTTCGGAATTGCCCACCCTGCGAGTATGAGGGGTTCACGATAGCGAGGGAAGTGACCCGGCCATTTCCTCGAGCTTACGAAGACTCTCGGCAGTGCCAAGGGCGATCAGGCAGTCACCGGATTCAATCACAGAATCGGCAGCTGGATCAAAGCCCATAGCGCCGTCGTTCTTCTTCATGGCCACGATAATGATACCAAGTTTCTTGCGGATTTCAGACTGCTGGAGCGTCACTCCAGCAATTCTGGAATGCGAGGCAATCGCCACCTCTTCGAGCTGGAGGTTGAGCTTTGCGATGTCTCCCGTGGTAACCGACTCGAAAGTCTGCAACGTTGGGCTTCAGAATCGAATGCGCAAGAATCTGGCCGGCGGACTCGTAGGGCATCACGACTTTGTTGGCGCCCGCCTTCAAAAGCTTCTTTCGTGCGCTTTGCTCCTGAGCTCGCGTCACGACTAGCAGGTCGGGACGAAGGCCCTTAGCGGTGAGAGTGACATAGACGTTATCGGCGTCTGTGGAGATGGCAGTGATCAACCCGCGCGCCTTGTCGATGCCTGCTTTGAGAAGGACGTCCTCGTCCGACGCGTCGCCAACCAGCGTCAAGGCCCCTTCGCTCGAAAGTTTCTCCGCCAGAACCGGGTCTTTCTCGATGACGACGAACGGCACACCCGTAAGCTGGAACCCCTTGATGACGCGGTGGCCGACGCGCCCAGCGCCACAGACGATGAAGTGAGCCTGGAGCTTCCTGGTTTCTTTTTCCATTTTTCTCCTGCCAAGATAGGCGCCGAGTTGGCTTTCAAGAATGCGATGCCCGATCGCGTTGAACGCCCACCCCGCAATCACCGCGCCAACGGCGATCAACAGAATCGTAAAGAGCTTTCCCGAGTCGTGCATCTCCCGGTTCATTCCGAGTCCCATGGTAGACAGAATGACCATCGTCATATACAGACTGTCGATGACAGGCCACCCTTGCAGATAGTGGTAGCCGAAGGTTCCGCTCGCGATCAAAGCGGCGAGAACCATCAGGATGCCCAGTAGCGGTCGTCGGACGAGCAAGGTAAATTCCTTTGTGCCATCAATTCGGGCGCAGTATAGGCCAATCGGCGGTCAATTGACAAAAGCCGGCGATTCCAAGAGAGTTATGCAAGGCGACCTGGAGCTGGCGAGAACGGAGGCCTCCAAAGCCGGAGTTCGAAAGAGCGCCGTGCGTGTCGTCACTCTCTGTGAGGCTTCGAACGGTATGCGCCCCGCCGGTAGCACAACTTGACCGTACGTGATCGGAAGGCGTGGGCTGCCGTCCTTGTGAACGTGTTTGAGCAGGCCTCCGATACGAACTCGAAATGACAACTAACGCCGGCATTCCCAGAGCACTCCGATGCTGCAGCTTTGCCCAGGTCCTCAGTCATGAGCAACCTTTCTTTCCGCTTCGACTACGGAGCCTTTGAGGACTTTCATGAAACCAGAGCTTCCGCGTTCGTTACGTACCGTCAACCTAGATGGCGTCACCCTTTATCTTGCGCATCCAGACGAACTCCCGATTCGCTGGGTTGGGCAAGACGAGCTGATGAAGCAGCTCATGGCAGCCTGGATGATCGTTGACAGTCGCGATGTTCCCATGAGTCCACGACTGCTCGGAAAGCCAGGGGTGGGGAAAACGACTCTGGCCTACGCGGTTGCGAAGCAAATGGGTAGGGAGGTTTACATCCTGCAAGCGACTCTGGATACCCGTCCTGAGGATCTGCTCGTGACGCCGGTGGTTGAGTCGGAAGGACGGTTGAGGTACGTCGCTTCGCCCTTGGTGACCGCAATGATTCGTGGTGGAATCGTGATTCTGGACGAGGGCAATCGCATGAGCGAGAAAAGTTGGGCGAGCTTGGCGCCGCTGCTGGACAGCCGCCGCTACGTAGAGTCGATTGTCGCAGGGATTAAGATCAAAGCCCATCCGGATTTCCGGCTCGTGGCCACGATGAATGACGACGCCTCCACTTTCGAACTGCCCGAGTACATTCATTCCCGGTTGCAGCCACAGATTCTGATCGATTTCCCCGAGAGAGACGAAGAGCGCCAGATTCTGAAAGAAAACTTGCCGTTTGCCGAGGAACAGATTCTGGATTACGTGACCGATTTCCTCCAGGCTGCTCATGAGGCCGATGAGCGTTACACCGTCAGGGACGGCATCAACTTGGCCCGGTTCGCGATGAAGCTGATGGCGGCAGGGGGCATCAGCCAGCACGGAGCGCTGCGAACGGCCGTTCGCCAAACCTTGGGCGAGGAAGCGTTGCGCTATGCTCACAAGTAGCGACCCTGGGAATTTGAGGAGAGGCCGGCTTCGCTACCTGCCTGTCGTGCCGGGCCGCCTCGAGTTTGCCGAAGAAGTGCGCAAAGCCATTCTGACGGAGCGCCCGCAAGTCGTTGCGGTCGAGCTGCCGGCTACTCTGGAAGCCCCTCTTCTCCGGGCCGTAGAGCGCCTGCCAGAACTCTCCGTGATCCTTTACACTGCCAAGGAAGAGACGATTTACGTCCCGCTTGAAATTACGGATCCGTTTATCGAAGCGATCCGAAGCGCACAGGAAATTGCCGCAGAGGTCTTCTTCGTCGATCCAGACGTAGGAGACCGGCCGCACCTGAGCGATTTGTATCCGGACAGCTACGCTGCTCGAAGATTGAGTTACGCCAGCTACGTCGAGCGTTATCGCCTCAACCCTCAGCCATCCTCGTTCGATTTGAAACGCCATGCAGGCGGCATCGCGTGGAAGCTTCAGAGTTGCGATCCGCTGGCCGAAGTGCTGGTGGTCATTTCGCTGAACTTGCTCGATCCGGTTTTGGATGCCATGCAACATCCGCAGGCTGAGCCGTTGGCACGGGTGCGCCGCGAAGGTGTGCAGGTGCTGAACTTGCATCCTGAGTGTCTGGCCGAAATCCTGGTAGAGTTTCCGTTTCTGCAGTCTGTGTATGAAGCCCGCCGCTACGGTCTTGTGAGGTGCGAAGAAGACACACCGCCTCACGGCGAGACACCCCCCGAGGAAGGCACTCTGCGGCTGCTGGCTCACACCCTCGAAGCCCCGGAAAAGGACTTGGAGCGCATCGTCTACCGCTGCGCCCGCCACGCCGACTGGCATACAGAGCCAAAGGCTCTCCATCCAGTAGGAGAAGACTTGGCCATTCCAACGCCACCAGAGCGTTTCGGTTTCATGGACCGGCAGCGTTTGGTGTTTCGTCTCTTCGCGGAAGCCGAACGACGGTACGAGAAGAGCACTCGCGAAAAACTGGGGCACTGGCAGCGCCGCCTCTTCTCGCGCTACTCGCGGAATCTGGCTCTCATTGGGAAGAATCTGGTGGCCGGGTTATTCGATCAGACGGTTGCTGCACGGTCGATTGTGGACGACAACTTTGCTTGGGAATTCTGGAACCTTGGCGCCTCGCACCTCTATCAGAAAGAGAGTTCCGACTTGATGACGGTGAACATCTCAGGCGAGGAGCTTTGGCTTAACATGAAACGCATTCGGCTGCGCCGGAGGCTGCCACGAGAGAAAGCCCGTGTGCGACCGCTCGGTCTGAAGGGACGAAAGAAAGAGAAGTTCCGCGGCGAATGGGCCGCAGGCTTCGACGGCCAGGGAATCTGCTCTTATCCTCCTGAAGACATCGTGCTTGAGAACTACGGGCTCTTTCTCAAAAAAAAGGGCAAGAGCTTGCTTTCGGAAGAGCGCTCGCATACGGAACCATTTTCCACTTCGTTGCTCGACGGCATCGATATTCGGGAAACCCTGCGCAACTGGCACGAGGGGTGCCTGTATGTGCGCCAATTCCAACGGATCTCCGGCGAGGTTGGCGCCGTGGTTGTGATTTTCGATGAGGACCCCGAAAATCGCTATTCCTGGCAAATGACCTGGCTCGGCGAGCACACGCAGGAATCAGACATGGCGTTCTACTCAACGAACCCTTACGAGCAAGTGGTGGGCCCGGGGATCACGCGGGCAGAGTATGGAGGATTCCTGCTATCCTACCCGCCGCGCCGGATGATGGACGTGTGGCACGACCCAGATTATCTGTTCGCCGAGTCGAAGCCGGAAACGCTGCTGTTAGCGGCGCTGGACTACACGCTGGAGCGCTTCGTTGTCTATGTAGCCGCCAAGGCGCCGCGCTCGGTGTTCAAAACGGTTGCCTCGCGTCTTGGGAAGAAGATCATTTACATTCCCATCGGACAGTTATCGCCGGTGAGCCTCAAGAAGATTCGTGCTGTGCATATTCTGGATGGGCACGACAAACGGCCCATTGCGAAAGATTACCTTTGGTGAAGCGGGCCCCTGATTGGATCTCGGAGGAAACCTGCACTTGTTCGACAACCCGAAGCTGTATCTGCAGCTGGCGCCAGACGCGAGCAGCCAGCTGCTTTTGGGGTAGGAGCGAGCTTCGCGGTTGGGGCCGCCGTTTCCTTCGGAGACGAGTATGATAACGCTGCAAGCGTGGCCTCCCGACACTTGGATGTCAAAGCGCAGCCGGCTTTTCGGCGTACTGGCGATTGCCCTTTGTGCGTGTAGTTTGGCTTTCCTCTGGAACGGGGCTGGCGCGGCTCCCTGGCAAGCAGCGATGCCGCGTCTGGTGGAGCAGGTCGTCGACGCAAACATCGGCATTGGCTATGGCGTTGCCGTGGCCGACATCAACCGCGATGGGAAGGCCGACATTGTGGCCATCAATGCCACTCAGGTTGCTTGGTACGAGAATCCCGCCTGGAAAAAGCATGTCGTGATGGACGGCCTCACAAAGAAGGACAACGTCTGCCTGGCGGTTCACGACATCGACGGGGACGGACGCCTAGACTTGGCTCTGGGAGCCGAGTGGATGCCGACGAATACCGAGACGGGCGGCAGCCTTCGGTGGCTGCGCCAGCCGGAAGATGCAGCGAAACGGTGGGAGCTCTGCTGACCGGAAAGCATCTGCTCGGCGGGACAGAGTATCTGTGGGATGCCCATTTCCCGCTAGCGGTCCGTTTGCTCACTCTCTTTCATCTCGTCTGGCCGGTCTTGCTTATCTGGGCGTTGCGGCGGGTTGGGTACGACCGCCGCGCTCTGCAATGGCAAACAGCATTCGCAGTGGCTGTCCTTGTGGTTTCGCGCTGTGTGCAGCCCGAAGCCAACCTCAACTTCGCCTGGCGGGATCCTTTTCTTCACAAAGCGCTAGGGCCAGCCTGGTTGCACCTGTCGCTCGTTGCTGCAGCCCTGGTGGGTTGTGTGTATTGGCCATCTCACTGGGTGTTGAAGCGAACTCTCTCCCCAGAACATCTCCGGGTACTCCACTCGGAATTGCGTTGACCAGGAAACTACTCGATCGTAGCGGACGGCTGCGCCGCTAATGTGACCATGCGGACTTGAGAGCGATCGAAGGATCGAAGGGGCGAGCTTTTCGACCCAGGCTGACTTCGTGATATGGTTAGTCGTCGCGAGAGGCCACAGCTAGGCGGCTTTCGGGCGTTATCGGCGATCGCACTTAATCTTGTAGACGCAACGACGAAGGAGGAATCATGGTTCGAAGAGTTGGCATTAATGGATTCGGACGCATTGGGCGGCAGCTGTTACGTGCAACAAAAGAGCGCCATGCGGATAGTGTCGAGGTGGTGGCAATCAACGACCTGTTCGACGCTTCGACCAATGCACACCTGTTGAAGTACGACTCCACCTACGGGCCGTTTCGGGGAACCGTTGAGGTCAAGGATGGCAATCTGATCGTGGATGGCCAGAAGATCACGATCACGGCAGAGAAGGATCCTGGGGCGATTCGGTGGAAGGAGCTGGGTGTCGACGTCGTTGTCGAATCGACGGGCGTCTTCACTGACGCCAACAAGGCCAGAGCGCACATCGAATCGGGCGGCGCCAAGAAGGTCATCATCTCGGCGCCTGCGAAAAACGAGGACATGACGATCGTGCTGGGAGTCAACGGAGACAAGTACGACCCGGGCAAGCACAATGTCGTTTCGAACGCTTCTTGTACGACCAACGGATTGGCGCCGGTCGCTAAAGTGTTAAACGACAAGTTTGGCATTCAAAAAGGGCTGCTCACGACGGTCCATGCCTACACAAATACCCAGCGTCTGCAGGACCTGGCAGCGAAGGATCTGCGGGATGCACGCTCGGCTGCGCAGAATATTGTTCCTTCGGAAACGGGAGCTGCCCGGGCTGTCGGTTTGGTCATTCCCGAGCTCAAGGGCAGATTTGGCGGGATGGCTTTTCGGGTTCCCACGGCTACGGTATCGGTCATCGACTTCACCGCGATCTTGAACAAAGAGGCCAACAGGGAAACGATCCGCGAAGCGATGCTCGAATACGCGAACGGCTCGATGAAGGGGATTCTGTCGGTCAGCGACGAGCCGCTGGTTTCGACCGATCTGAAGGGCAGCGCCTATTCGTCGATTTTCAGCGCTCTGGATACCTTGGCCATCGAGAACATGGTGAAGGTAGTTGCCTGGTACGACAACGAGTGGGGTTACGCCTGCCGAACCTCCGACTTGGCTGCGATGCTGGCCAGCAAGTTGGCAGCGTAGGTTGGCTTGTGAAAACAAGAGCAGCCATGACAGGCCTCAGAGACACCGCTCGTGGCTGCTTCTGCTTGCGCTTGGGACACTGTCTTGTCTCGTCGCATTCCCAGAAAACCACTTTCCAGCATCGACTTGACGACGCTAGCGGCATTTCACCTGACACCTCCTGAGGAGTCGCAGCTGGATCGGGGAATTCTGCTGTTCAATGCGGGAGCCTTCTGGGAGGCACACGAGGCATGGGAGGCAATCTGGCAGAATCGTCCGGAAGATGGCCGGTTTTTCATCCAGGGACTCATCCAGCTGGCAGCTGCCTACCACCAGCTCAGCCGGAAAATCTACCGAGGCGTTGTCATCCACCTCAAACAGGCTCGGGACAGGCTGAAACTCTTTCCTCCCCAGTTCCTTGGAATTGACGTGGCGCCAATCCTTCGAACCATCGATGCGTCGATGGCAGCGATACAGGCGCGGGAGAACTTGGCAGACGTCGACTGGCAAGCCGTGAAAGTTGCCCGAATCGAACGTTGTCAACGGCAACCTTGCTGAGCTGTCTGACAGCAGTGGAATTTCTTGGGCATGTCTTGTTTTATCTCGTTGCGGAGGGATCGACCACCCGAAATGTCAGTTTAGGGTCTTGTCCTTTTGTCTATCACCCAGATTATGCGCCGAACGGGCTTATAGCGACTGAACCGGAACGGAGGGATTGAAAGGAAAGCGGGAGTGCCCTAGGATAGGCGGTTTGCAAAGACGACCTATCCAGACTTGATAGAGCGATCAAGGAAAGGAGCACTCCCGAATGGAGAAGATAGCAAAAGCGCCGAGGTCTGAAAAGGCCGTTGCGAGCGGAAAAGAAAGAACGCGGGGGAAAGCCAATAAAATCGGGGCGGCCACCCGGTACGACTTTGGAGGCGGGGTGCTGACCCCGTACGGCGGCCTGTTACCGCTGGCGGCGTTGTTGGAGAAGCTGGAGTTTGTGCAGCTGCTGTACGAGAAGCTAACGGTCAAGCGGCAGCCGGCGAGTCTGAGTAATGCCCAATTCGTGATGGGGACCGTGTTGATGTTTTACTTAGGTTTTGCGCGAATGCACCATGTGAGATACGTGCGGGACGATGAGATGGTGCAAGAGGTGTTGGGCAGCGCGG
>VFZK01000048.1 GCA_016871215.1 Acidimicrobiia bacterium
CCGGTGCCCGCTACATCGCCCCTGCGCTCCGCCATTGCGCCCGCCTCGGTCCCCAAGTCTTGCGCCTCATCGGCCTCCGACTTTGACGGGGCCGTGGATTCTGCGGCCTCCGCATTACGCGCCGTGGGCGATTCGTGTTACGCTTACGGGCCGTTGCGGGTTGGCGCGGAGCGGTTGGAGTGGGCCTTGGAGCGTTTTCGGTGAGATGAATCCATCTTCAAAGTCGGCGGACCTGCTGAGTCACATCGGAAACACACCGCTGATTCGGTTGAGGCGAATCGAGCGAGATTGTCCGGGCGTGGAGCTCTACGCAAAAGCCGAATACTTCAACCCCGGTGGGTCGGTCAAGGACCGTCCGGCTCTGAATATGATTCTGGAGGGGGAGGCTAGCGGGAAGCTGAAGCCTGGCAAGATCTTGCTGGACGCGACTTCCGGAAACACGGGCATCGCCTACGCGATGATCGGCGCGATCAAAGGCATTCGCGTGCGCTTAGCCATGCCTGAAAACGTTACGCCCGAACGCAAGAGAATTCTGGCGGCTTATGGCGCAGAGCTGGTCCAGACAAGCGGACGAGAAGGATCCGACGGCGCGATCCGAATGGCCAAGAAACTTTACGCTGAAGATCCGGAACTTTACTTCTATCCAGACCAGTACGCCAATCCTGCCAACTGGCAAGCTCACTACAAAACGACCGCGGCGGAAGTTTTCGAGCAGACTGATCGGCGCATGACTCACTTCGTTGCCGGCCTGGGAACCAGTGGAACGTTCATGGGAACCAGCCGGCGGCTCAGAGAGCTGAACCCCGCAATTCGGCTCATCTCAATGCAGCCCGACTCTCCGATGCATGGACTCGAGGGGATGAAGCACATGCCGACTTCGATTGTGCCGCCTATCTACGACCCGAGCTTGGCGCACGAACAGGTGGAAGTCGATACGGAAGTGGCCCAAGCCATGGTCTTGCGGCTGGCGCGTGAGGAAGGGTTGCTGGTCGGCATTTCGGCTGGCGCGAATGTGCAAGCGGCCTTGCAGGTGGCGACGCGCCTGAAGGAAGGCGTCGTCGTAACGGTTCTGTGCGATGGCGGCATGAAGTACCTGAATGAGCGATTCTGGGAAGGGGCAAGCGTTGGCCATTAAGCTGGTGGCACGACATATCGAGGAGATCCGTCGACACGGCGAAGCCACATATCCGCACGAGTGTTGCGGTTTGCTGCTTGGCCGTGTCGTCTCTGGCGAAAAGCAGGTTTCAGAGACCTATGCGGCGCAAAACAGCCGCGAGGAGGGGGCGCAGCACAATCGATTCCTGATACCGCCAGAAGCTGTTCGCGAGGCCGAGCAACACGCGCGCCTGAAGAAGATCGAGATTCTTGGATTCTATCACTCGCACCCGAATGCTCCGGCGCGCCCCTCCCAGTTCGACCTGGATCATGCCTGGCCCTTCTATTCTTATGTTATTGTGTCTGTGCGCGACCGGAAGTCAGAGGAGCTGACTTGCTGGCGGATGCGGGATGACCGTTCGTGCTTCGATTCGGAAGAAATGACTCGAACAGAGGAGTAAGTTTTTTTCAAGGAGACAAGTATGGGATTGAGGGTTTTGCTGCCGACGGCGCTGCGCCATCTGGTTGGGAATGAGGAAGAGGTGCAGCTTTCCGGAGGGACGGTTGCCGAAGTGATGGGCGACTTGGTGGCGAAGTTTCCCGAGTTGCGGAAGCATCTCTATAACGCCGAAGGCAAGCTTCGTAACTTCGTGAACGTGTATGTCAACGACGAAGATGTGCGCTATCTGCAGGACGAGAAAACGCCAGTAAAAGAAAACGACGTGGTGAGCATTGTGCCTTCGATCGCCGGAGGAAGCATCGCGGCGATCGAGCAGACCTTTGCCGGCGTGGAGCTGAGCAACGAGGAAGTTGCTCGTTACAGCCGTCACCTGATCATGCCGGAAGTGGGCATGGAGGGGCAGAAGAAGCTGAAGGCTGCTAAGGTCCTGCTGATCGGTACGGGAGGGTTGGGCGCGCCACTTGGCCTGTACTTGTCGGCTGCCGGCATTGGCCGCATTGGCCTGGTCGACTTCGACGTGGTCGATTTCAGCAACCTGCAGCGCCAGGTGATTCACAGCACCCAAGACGTCGGACGGCCCAAGTTGCTTTCGGCCAAGGACAAGATCCTAGGGATTAATCCACACATCCAGGTGGATACCTACGAAACGATGCTTCGCTCCGACAACGCGATGGAGATCATCAGAGAGTACGACGTGGTCATTGACGGAACGGACAACTTCCAGACACGTTACCTGGTGAACGACGCGTGCGTTCTTCTGGGCAAGCCGAATGTCTATGGCAGCATCTTTCGTTTCGAAGGACAAGCGTCCGTGTTCTACGCCAAAGAGGGACCCTGTTATCGCTGTCTCTATCCGGAGCCCCCTCCGCCGGGCCTCGTTCCGAGTTGCGCCGAAGGTGGAGTACTCGGCATCTTGCCGGGTACCATTGGACTTGTTCAGGCGACTGAAGCGGTGAAGCTGATTCTGGGACGCGGACGGACCCTCATCGGCAGGTTGCTGCTCTACGATGCCTTGGAGATGAAGTTTCGCGAACTGAAGCTGCGAAAGAACTCGAGTTGCCCGCTTTGTGGAGAGAATCCCTCGATCAAGGCCTTGATTGACTACGACCAGTTTTGTGGCATCACGCCGCCAGCGCCCGTGGCGGCAACCCACAAGGAGGAAGCTGTGGATATGACCCCTGAGGAATTGAAGGCTCGCATCGACGGCGGGACAGCGCCACTCATCGTCGATGTGCGGGAGCCACACGAGTTCGATATCTGCCGAATTCCAAACTCGATTCTGATTCCCCTAGGCCAGATTCCTGCCAGAATGAACGAGCTCGACAAGAACGCCGAAATTGTCGTGCACTGCAAGATGGGTGGACGCAGCGCCAAAGCCGCCGATCTGATGCGGAAATCGGGATTCACAAACGTGCTGAATCTGACCGGCGGCATCCTGCGCTGGGCGGACAAGGTAGATCCGAGGATGCCGAAGTACTAGATTAGGTCGCAGTCTGGCGAAGGTGAGGCTGGAGACAGGCCTGGATGTTGGAGCTCCAGGCCTTTCTTTTTGCTTCCCGGACGACTCGTTGAGTTATCTCGCCAGCTCTGCCAGAGGGATGATCAGACCCGGAAAAAGCCGGGATTCGGCATTTCCCGCTTCGGCGTAGCGAGCTTTCAGTGTGTATTTCTTCCGCTCCAACTCGCATACCTCTACGACGGGTGGATCAGATTCCACAATCCAGCAGTGTGCTACCCGGTACTTTGAGTAGAGCCGCATCTTTCCACCTCGATCGATGGCCGCAGTCGAAGGGGAAACAACTTCAACGACCAAGTCGGGTGGTCCGTCAACAAACGGTGTGGAGTGGTACTTACTGCTAAATCGCCACGACGACCAGCAACTACCTTCAAGATGAGGATGGAGCTTGGCGTCGCGTTGTCATTTCACCGCGGCCGTTTCGTTCGAACGTCTTCATGAGGGGCGCTGCCATGAAAGAAGCATTCCCGGGTGTGGGGAAGATTGCGTACGAAGGTCCGAAGGCTAAGAACCCGCTGTCGTTCAAGCACTACCAGGCTTCGGAGGTGGTTGGCGGCAAGACCATGGCCGAGCACCTGCGATTCTCAGTGGCCTATTGGCACAGCTTTCGAAACATGAACGCGGATCCCTTTGGTGTTGGCACGCGGCAGATGCCGTGGGACGACGGTTCCAATTCGATCGAGAACGCTCAGAGTCGCGCTCGCGCCGCCTTCGAGTTCATGGAAAAGTTGGGTGTTCCATTCTATTGTTTCCACGATCGCGACGTAGCGCCGGAAGGAAACACGCTGGCTGAGACCAACAGGAATCTGGATGCGGTCGTCAAGGTTCTCAAGGAAGAGCAACAACGAACGGGCATCAGACCCCTCTGGGGTACAGCGAATCTGTTCTCCCACCCACGCTTCCTGCACGGAGCTGCGACTTCCTGCAACACGGACGTATTCGCCTACGCCGCGGCTCAAGTTGCCAAAGCCATGGAGGTGACCCTGGAGCTTGGCGGGGCGGGCTACGTCTTCTGGGGTGGCCGTGAAGGCTACAAGACTCTGCTCAATACCGACATGCGGCGCGAGATGGACCATCTTGGGAGGTTTCTGCAGATGGCCGTAGAGTACAAAAAGGAGATTGGCTTTGCCGGGCCGTTTTATATCGAGCCCAAGCCCAAGGAACCTACCAAGCACCAGTACGACTCCGATGCGGCTGCCTGCTATGCCTTCCTGCAGCGTTACGGGTTAACCGGTGATTTCAGGCTCAACATCGAAGCCAACCATGCCACGTTAGCCGGCCATACCTTCCAGCATGAGATGGAATACGCAACCGCCGTGGGTCTGTTCGGCTCGATCGATGCGAACCGCGGCGATATGCTGCTGGGATGGGATACAGATCAGTTTCCGACTGATTTGTATGACACCGTGCTCGTGATGCTGACAGTTCTGCGCGCGGACGGGTTCACAACGGGCGGGTTGAACTTCGACGCCAAAGTTTCTCGCGAGAGCTTCGAGCCGATCGATCTGTTTCACGCCCACATTGGTGGCATGGATGCCTTCGCGCGCGGGCTCAAGACGGCCCTGGCCATTCGGGAAGACGGTGTTCTTGGCGGCTTTCTGAAGCAGCGCTATGCGAGCTGGGATACCGATATGGGGAGGGAGATCGAGTCTGGCACGTTGAGCTTCACCCGGCTAAAGCAATACATGATCGAGAAGGGCGAGCCCGCAGCGAATGCCTCGGGCCGGGTGGAGATGCTGGAGAATCTGCTGAACGAGTACCTGTAGCCGAACGTTGCCTGGCAAGTCGATCGGCGCTCGCTGCGGACCTGGGGCACGCATTCCTGGCAGCGCAGGTTCTTACCTCCAGTGAAGCAGCTTGGTTTTTCGAAGGCCGGTACCTCTGGCGCTTCCTCCGTCGACGTTGTGGCGAGTTGTGAGGGCGCACACTGGGGTGGGTGACGGCGCTCGAGCGCGACGCGCTCGCAACGCAGCCTGCTCTCACAGAGCATCACAGACTAGGCAAACGGTGGAATTCCCGCAGCGCCGGGCTTTTCTCAGTTCCGCGAATGGAGTGTCTCACGGCGCCTACCCGCGCGTGGTTTTTCGTTCAGAGTCCGAGCTCTCTCTAACGTTTGCACTCCTGAACGACTCAGGTGGCGGCAAATCAGCAGTCGCGCATCCGCAGGGCTTCCGTCGGCACAGCGAGTGACGCAACTTCGACCGAGCCCAGTCGTGCTGCGCGATTCTGTAGTCAAACCTTACTCGCCTGTATATAATCCCTCTTTTTTCGGACCCGAAATCCAGATCTCCGCGAGGTTCGCCTATGAGTTCGCCCAAGTTACCGATTGAGGCTCTGCTTGCCGAGGAGAGGCTTTTCGAACCCACGGCTGCGTTGCGAGAGCAGGCCAACATGAAAGACGCCGGTGTCTACGCAAAGGCGCAGCAAGACCGGGAAGGTTTTTGGGCAGAGGCCGCGCGGAGTCTCGACTGGTTTAAGCCGTGGGAAAAGGTCCTGGAGTGGAATCCGCCGACAGCCCAGTGGTTTATTGGCGGCAAGATCAACGTTTCCTATAACTGTCTGGACCGGCACGTCAAAACCTGGCGGCGCAACAAAGCCGCGCTGATTTGGGAAGGCGAACCGGGCGAAGAACGGGTGCTGACCTACGCGGACCTGTACCGTGAGGTCAACAAGTTTGCCAACGTGATGAAGAAGCTGGGCATTCGCAAAGGTGATCGGGTCACCATCTATATGCCCATGGTGCCCGAGCTGCCCATCGCTCTGCTGGCCTGCGCTCGCATCGGGGCTCCGCACAGCGTTGTCTTCGGGGGGTTCAGTGCAGAGTCGTTGCGCGATCGGATCAACGATGCCCAGTCGAAACTGGTCATCACAGCCGACGGCAGCTATCGCCGCGGCCAGATCGTTCCGCTAAAACGAAACGTCGACGCTGCGATCAAGGAGTGCCCTTGCGTCGAAAACGTCATTCTGCTCAAGCGGCTGGGCGATGCGGCTTTCATTCACGTCCAGGAAGGACGGGACCACTGGTGGCATCGGCTGATGGCCGATGCGCAGGCTTACTGTGAACCGGAGGCTATGGACGCCGAGGATCCGTTGTTCATCCTTTACACTTCCGGCACCACCGCGAAGCCAAAAGGAATACTGCACACTACGGCGGGGTATCTGGTGGGCGCTTCCCTGACGCATCGATGGGTCTTCGACATCAAGGAAGAGGATGTCTACTGGTGCACTGCCGACATTGGTTGGGTTACAGGCCACAGCTACATCGTCTACGGACCGCTGGCCAATGGCACCACCGGCTTGATGTACGAAGGTTCGCCCGACTGGCCGGAAAAGGACCGGTGGTGGCAGATGGTTGCCAAGTACGGCGTGAACATCCTGTACACCGCGCCCACGGCGATTCGTGCGTTCATGAAGTGGGGCGAAAAGTACCCCGATCAACACGATCTTTCCTCGTTGCGGCTGCTGGGCTCTGTGGGTGAACCCATCAATCCCGAGGCTTGGATGTGGTACCACGACGTGATCGGAAAGGGGAAGTGCCCGATCGTCGACACGTGGTGGCAGACGGAAACCGGTTCGATCCTCATCTCGCCGCTCCCTGGCCTTACGGCCATGAAACCGGGATCGGCGACTTTTCCGCTGCCCGGTATCGATGCCGACGTCGTCGACGAGACCGGACAGTCCGTGCCGCTGGGCGGTGGAGGATACCTGGTGCTGAAGTCTCCCTGGCCTTCGATGGCTCGCACCATCTATGGCGATCCCGAGCGCTACGTCCAGACCTACTGGAATCGCTTTGGCAAGGAGGTCTATTTCGCCGGAGATGGATGCAAGCGTGACAGCCAAGGTTATTTCTGGCTGCTCGGCCGCGTCGACGATGTGATGAATGTTTCCGGCCACCGCATCAGCACCATGGAGGTGGAGAGCGCGCTGGTGGACCATCACGAGGTAGCCGAGGCCGCCGTGATCGGCAGGAAGGACGAAATCAAGGGAGAAGCGATCGCTGCATTCGTCACCCTCAAAGAAGGAGCGCTGAGCGACGTGGAAAAGGTCTCTGAGCTGAAGAAACATGTGTCCGAGAAGATAGGCTCGATTGCGAGGCCCGATGCCATCTTCTTCACCGCCGAGCTGCCCAAGACCCGCAGTGGCAAAATCATGCGCCGCCTGTTGCGCGACATCGCCGAAGGACGCGCGCTGGGCGACACGACCACTTTGGCCGATGCTACCGTCGTTGCCAAATTGAAGTCGCAGTACGAAGAAAGCTAGCGAGCCGGCCGGTTGGAGGCTGGCGGAACTGGCAGTTCATGGGAAGGCTTTTCGTGACCATTCCATCCACTACATCGAACAAAGGAGAGTTCTGACATGCCGCAAGAAAGACTTGGTGCGACCACTTTGAAGGGGAATCCGCTGACGCTCGTTGGACCTGAGCTTAGGGCCGGTGAGAAGGCCCCCGGCTTCACTGTCGTTGGAAACGACCTGAAGGAGGTTACGCTCGCGGCTAGCGCCGGTAAGGTGAGACTCATCAGCGTGGTCCCGTCGCTGGATACTCCGGTCTGCGACGCTCAGACCAGGAGGTTTAACCAGGAAGCAGCCAATCTGGGCGACGTCGCTATTCTCACCATTAGCATGGACCTGCCTTTCGCTCAGAAGCGCTGGTGCGGGGCGGCGGGTGTCGATAAGGTCCTAACGCTGTCGGACCATCGGGACGCCTCCTTCAGCCAAGCCTACGGAACGCTCATCAAGGAACTGCGGATCGACAGCCGGGCTATCTTTGTGGTCGACGGCCGCGACACGATTCGCTACGTCGAGTACGTTAAGGAAGTAGCCGATCACCCGAACTACGAGGCAGCGCTGGCTGCAGCCAAAGGCGCGCTGACCGCCACAGCCTGATCGCTGAGGAGGATCGAAGACCGGCGAAAGAGGATTGAGGATTGCGAGTGCAATTCTCAGTCCTCGATTCCCGACCTCTGTTCACGGCCCCCGGAGGAGCCTCGCTTGCCTGAGATTCGCGTTCGCTTCGCACCCTCACCGACCGGATTTCTCCACGTCGGCGGCGCTCGAACGGCGCTCTTCAATTGGCTTTTCGCCAGACATCACCAGGGAAAATTCATCCTCCGCATCGAAGACACCGACGCCGGACGATCGTCCGCCGCAATGGTGGAGGGCATTCTCCAAGGCATGCGCTGGCTCGGGCTGGATTGGGATGAAGGACCCGTTTTTCAGTCGCAACGGCTGGAGCACTATCGCGCTGAAGCCTCGCGGCTTAAGGAAGCGGGTTCGGCCTATCCCTGTTTCTGCTCGGTTGAGTCGCTGGCTGCAAAACGTGAGGCGGCGGCGAAGGCAAAGGTGCCATGGAAGTACGACGGCACCTGCCGGAGCCTGATGGCGGCTGAGATTCGGGAACGAGCGCTGAACAACCAGGGCAGCGTGCTTCGGTTCAAGGTCCCGTCTGAAGGAAAAATCGAATTCTCCGATCGCGTCTTCGGCCCCATCGAACACGATCTCGCAGCCATCGAGGACTTCGTGCTGCTTCGCTCCGACGGCATGCCCACTTACCATCTGAGCGTTGTGGTCGATGATGTCGATATGCAGATTAGCCACGTGATCCGGGGCGCCGATCACATTTCGAATACGCCGAAACAGGTCCTGCTGTACCAAGCCCTGAATGCCCAGGTGCCTGAGTTTGCCCACGTCCCGTTGATCCTAGGACCGGACAAGAGCCGGCTGAGCAAGCGGCATGGCGCGACCTCGGTCACGGCTTACCGGGATCAGGGGTTTCTGCCAGAGGCGTTCCGCAATTTCCTGGCTTTGCTCGGCTGGTCTCCGGGCGATGACACCGAAAGGATGTCGACAGCGGAGCTCATCGAGCGCTTCTCCTTGGAGGGAATCAACAAGAGCAACGCGGTTTTCAATCTCGAAAAGCTCGCCTGGCTCAACAGTCAGTATCTGAGCAGCCTTCCCGCACAAGATCTCTTGCCTTTGGTTGAAAGGGAGATGGAAGGTGCGGGACTCTGGGATGCGGCCTATCAAGGCGAGCGCAGAGCGTGGTTTCTGGGGTTAATCGACCTGCTCAAGACTCGTGCCCGCTTGCTGCCCGACTTTGTGAGCAACGGGAGAGCGTTTCTCAGTGACGCCTACGAAATCGACCCGTCGGCGCGCGAGAAGTTTCTCAAGGAGCCCTCGCTGGCAGTGCTCTTGCCAGACCTGGCCGCGAGGCTCGAAGCGCTGCCAGAATTCACGATCGAGACAGCCGAAGCAACCCTTCGCAGCTTTGCCGAGGAGCGACAGGTGAAACCAGGGCTGCTGATCAATGCGTCGCGAGTCCTTCTAACGGGAAAAGCAGTTGCGCCCGGCATCTTCGAAGTCATGGCGATGCTGGGGCAAAGCAAGACGACTCATCGGTTGCGGCGAGCCTCGTGGGAGGTAGGCGGCGCAGAGCTTGGCGGCAAGAGCGCTCCGCCCATTGGGCACTCTTCCTAATGTCTTCCGTTTGAAACTGCGCGTGGAAGATCGGCAGCCGACAAGACGCAACAACGGAAACCGGCTCCCGGCCTATGTCGACAGCATTCGCTTGTCGTCGGACGCGGAGGTCTCCTATGTGTGACGCAAAAGCCCAGGACCGTGTCAAGCGGATGCTTGATGAGCTCGAAGTGAAGATCGTCGTTGACGAGCAGCGCAAGGTTCGAGAGCGGATCATGAAAGCAGCGACCTGGCAGGAGGTCGACCACCCGCCCGGTCGTGGTGCTTCCTCCCTGGGCGTCGCGCGGCTCCGAGCTTTACCCGGTAGCTGAGGCTCTGCATGACCCGGCAAAGATGCTTAATAATGAATTGGTCAAAGGGCTGGCGTCGGCCTTCGAGTGGCTGGATGTCAAAGACGACCGGCCTGCGCAGATCCGTCCGGACTTTGGCACGGGCCTCGTGTCCTCGGTGTTCGGAGCGAGAATAGAGTGCCCCAGCGACAACCCTCCGTGGGTGCATCCGCTGTCGGAAGGCGACGTGGAATGGAATATCCGGTCTGCCATCGACGGGTTGGACCTCGCCGACGTGCCCAATCGCGGGCTCATTCCGCGCGTCGCCGAGACCTACTCGTTTTACGCTGATATCCTCGCGACCTATCCGAATGTGCGCTCGTTCTTGGCCGTGATTATGCCTGACATTCAAGGACCGTTCGACACGGCAGCAATGCTGTGGGGAAGCTCCATATTCGAGGCTCTATACACGAACCCCGAATTAGTTGACCGGCTCTGCTCGGCAGTGGCGGACGTGATGATTGCTCTGCATACGTACTTTCGGACGTTCATCGGACGCGAGCTGCTGCCCGAGGGGTTTAGCCACACGCACGGGGTCATTATCCGTGGCAACTACCTCATGCGCGGGGACTCGAATTTGATGCTGAGCAACGCAATGTACCGCGAGCAGATGCTGCCTCACGAACTGAAGGTGCTCAAGGTTATCGGAGGTGGCAGCTATCATTCCTGCGGAAATTGGGAGCACAACATCGGTACCATCTTGGCTCTCGACGAGATCGGCAGCCTTGACTTTGGTTCGAACCAGAGCCAGATGAACGACATCGATGGAATATACCGTCAGGCCGCAAAGGCGAAGAAGCATCTAAACTTGGTAACGGCCTATTCGCATGAACTTGCTTCCGGGAGCATTATTCAGCGGTTCCCAACCGGAGTCACGCTCAGCTGCCAGGTCGAAAACAAAGAGGAAGCCGCACGGGTAATTCAAGGCGCAGGCAGGCATGGCGGATTAGATGCTGAACCGCTCCAATCTCTTGTGAACCCTGTATTGTTAAACCACTTTCCAACAAGCGAAAAGGCGCGCCGTCTTCGAAGGGTTTCTTGGTACCTTCAGCCGCGCGGCGAATCGATTCCAAACAGCATTTCAGATCAAGCTGGGAAGAATTACATCAGGCTATGCTCATCGCGCTTGATGCCACGTCTCCAACCCCAGGAGTTGGCATGACACCTGTCCGCCTGAAGCTCTCCATCATGATGTTCCTGCAGTATTTTGTATGGGGAGCCTGGTGGGTCACGGTAGGAACCTACCTGACTCAGGTCCACAACTTCACTCCAGTCCAAGTGGGCCTGATCTCTGGGACCACAGCCCTGGCGGCTCTTATTTCGCCCTTCTTCGTCTGCATGATTGCCGACCGCTTTTTCGCGACCGAGAAGATTCTGGCGGCTCTTCATCTATTGGGCGGTGGGCTGATTTACCTGGCTTCGACGTTTTCAACGTTTGCACTGGTGTATCCCACCTTGTTGGCGTACACACTTTGCTACGTGCCGACGCTGCCCCTTTCGAATGCGATTTCATTTCACAACATGAAGGATCCGGCGAAAGAGTTTCCCGCCGTGCGCGTGCTGGGCACGATCGGCTGGATTGTAGCAGGCCAGCTGATCGGGTGGTTCGGGGTCGAAGCCAGCGCTGTGCCACTGAAATTGGCGGCGGTATCGTCCACCCTTTTGGGACTCTATTGCCTGGCGCTTCCCCACACACCACCGAAGCTAAAGGGGCAGCCTGTTTCTGTGGGCAATATCCTCGGACTCGACGCTTTGAAGCTGATGAAAGATGTGTCGTTTGCGGTTTTCGTCGTCGGCTCGTTTCTGATTTGCGTGCCGCTCACTTTCTATTACGCCTTTACGAACCTGTTCTTAAATGACCTGAACATGGCGAACGCAGCGGGCAAGATGACGCTGGGACAGATGTCCGAGATCGGCTTCATGCTCGTCATGCCGTTCTTCCTGAGCCGGGTGGGCGTAAAGAAAACAATCCTGCTCGGAATGACGGCTTGGGTCACACGTTATCTACTGTTTGCGTATGGCGATGGCGACACCAAAATCTGGATGCTCTACGCCGGTATTCTGCTGCATGGCATCTGCTACGATTTCTTTTTCGTGACCGGGCAGATTTACGTGGACCAACGTGCCCCCGTGGAAATTCGCGCGGCAGCCCAGGGGTTCATCGCGTTCGTGACTCTCGGAGCGGGCATGTTCCTGGGTTCTTGGGTAGCTGGCCTAGTCGTTCAGAAGTACACGATCGACTGGACGAGCGCCTCACCGTTAGCAGTACGGCACCTGTGGCCGCAAATCTGGATGGTGCCTGCCCTGGCGGCGGCGGGCGTGCTGGCGCTATTTGCCGTGTTGTTCAGGCCGAAGGAAGCGACGTCGTGAGGAGCTGATGTCTTTTGGCTGGGTTAGCGGGCGCCAGTTTGTTCGTTAGCAAACCGACACGTTCCGCTCCTGCCTGCTTTGCGATGTCGATCGTGGCCGCCACGACTTCAAAGGGGAGGTCAAGATCCGCCTGAAAGAACACACTACGGTCTTTTCGTGACTTCAGGATCGCTGCTAGCCGAGCCTGCAGCTCAGCGACCGGGACGGGTTCTTGATTGATCCGGAGAGACAAACGGCTCTCGAGCGAAACCACAATCGCCCGCTCGGTCACGGATTGATTGGGTTCTGAACCGGGCCGGGGGATTTGACTGTCGAGTCCAACCGAGAGGCTGGGAGAAAGGACCATGAAGATGATCAATAGCACTAGCAAGATATCGATCATCGGGGTGATGTTGATTTCGCTCTTGAGTTCCTGGTTGGATCGTTCAACGCTTCTCACGGCGGCCTCCGGTCACTGATTTGCGTTTGGCTCTCTGCCGGAGTTAGACACCACGCGGTGCTGAAAGTTCCAGGTTTGCAGTCGGATACTCTGTTCGGGAAACCGTGTTTGAGATACTCATCAACGTGCTGTTTTTGGTTGTGATTCTCGGCAGCAGTGCTTTGATTACGCAATGGTTCACCCGAACAATGTACAATCGCTGCTCCCGATGCGGAGGGTTGAATGCCAAACGCCGGTTGCAGTGCCGGCTCTGCGGCAATTCGTTTTGATCCGGATGGCTCTTCACCGATGGACTTCGATTTTCTAGCGGGGATATTGAGGCACGATGAGCCAGTGCTCAGCCTGGCAATCGCATTTGAAAACGCGCGTCGAAACGTGCCTATGATTTGATATAACCAGTAAGCGCTGTGGAGATTCCACTCACCCCATTAGAGTTTGCGCGGCGAGCCCGCAAACTATATGCCGGCCGAGAAGCTGTCGTTGATGGCAGCCTCCGATTGACATACGGCCAGTTCTTCGAGCGCTGTGATCGTTGGTCCTCAGTTTTGCAAGAGCTGGGAGCAAGGCAAGGCGATCGAATCGCGTACATTGCGCCCAACACCCATGCACAACTCGAGTCCTTCTACGCGGTCCCGCAAATCGGCGCGATCCTGGTACCGCTCAATTATCGCCTGACGGCCGACGACTTTGCCTATCTGATCAACCACAGCGGAGCCAAGATCGTCTGCGCCCACACGAGCTATCTGGACGCCTTAGACGGCGTCCGCAGCCAGTTGGCCAACGTCGAGGCCTTCGTCTCGCTCGAGGGACCCAAAGAAGGTTGGCTCGACTATGAAACGTTACTGGCTGGAGCGACGGCCGACTTTGCGCGGCCGGCGATTAGTGAAACCGACCTGTTAACGATCAACTACACGAGTGGCACGACCTCGCGGCCCAAAGGGGTGATGATCACGCATCGCAATGCCTACATGAATGCTGTGGGTACTTTGCTTCATCACCCGATGGCAGCGCCCGACCGGTATCTTTGGACGTTGCCGATGTTTCATGCCAATGGCTGGACTTTCGTGTGGATCGTGACAGCGGTTGGCGCCGCTCACATCTGCCTGCGAAAAGTCGAACCGGTGGCCGTTTTCGAAAAGATCGAGCACGAAGGCGCCACCGTGTTCTGCGCCGCTCCGACGGTGCTAATCAGCATCGCCAACGGTCCTGAAGAGCTGCGCCGTAAGGCGCGCCGCGGTGTGCGTCTTCTCACGGCCGGAGCGCCGCCGGCCGCGGCGACCATCGAACGAATCGAAGGTGAACTCGGCTGGAGCGTTACCCACGTCTATGGCTTGACCGAGACCGCGCCGTTCATCACGGTGTGCGAGCCACGGCCTGAGCACCAGCACTGTTCGCCGAAAGAGCAGGCCGCCATCAAGGCCCGCCAGGGAGTTGAACTGGTCACTTCCGGAGAGCTGTGCGTGGTGGATGCCAGTGGCAACGAGGTCGCCAAGGATGGCATGTCGCTCGGCGAAATCGTCGCGCGGGGCAACACGGTCATGCAGGGGTACTACCGCGATCCTGACGCCACGGCCAAAGTGATTCGCGATGGCTGGTTCTACACGGGTGATGCGGCGGTGGTTCACCCGGACGGGTACGTTGAAATCAGAGACCGGCTCAAAGATGTGATTATCAGCGGCGGAGAGAACATTTCGTCGGTTGAAGTCGAAGGCGCGCTGCTGCGGCACGAGGCGGTGCAAGAAGTGGCCATCGTAGGATTGCCGGATGAGTTGTGGGGCGAGGTGCCGCATGCTTTTGTTGTGCTAAGAAGAGACGCCACCGCTACGGGCGAAGAGCTACGGCAATTCGCGCGCGCGCATCTGGCTCACTACAAAGCACCGCGAGGGATCACGTTCGTTTCCGAGCTTCCGAAAACGGCGACGGGAAAGGTTCAGAAGTATGTCTTGCGCGCAAGTGCATCGAAGTCGTCCGCGGCTGAGACGAAGCCAGGAGGGTGCTCCGAGTGATCCAGAAGGTCTCGACTCATTTACCCGGATGGAGTCCCATATATCGCCGCTGCCTGGGCACCGGGTTCTGGATGTTGCTGTTTCTGTCTTCTTGTGCGAATGAGGCAGAAAAGAAGCCTCCGAAGGAGCGAGCGACGCCTCCCCAGCCCGTAACGGCACGCTTTGCGTTTCAGCGAATGGCGATCCAGGCGCGGGTCTGGGCTTCAGACGCCAAGCCGCTGAGAGTTTCGAGCGCGAACTTGAAAGAGGTGCCGAGCGTCGCGGGTAACTATCCGGCCTGGCGTGCGACGTTCGTGTCGTCGCACCTGAAGAAAGCCCGGACTTTCAGCTATTCGGTCGTCGAGTCCCCGGGAAACGTGCGCGAAGGAGTGGTCCGTGGGAGCGAAGAATCCTGGTCTGGGCCAACCGGGCAGGCACAGCCTTTTCCGGTCGAGATGCTGAAAGTGGATTCGGATGAAGCGTACGTGACGGCCTCAAAAGCGAGCACCGACTTCTTGAAGAAGCAACCAGAGATGCCGGTGCATTTCCTGTTGGAATACACACCGCGCTTCCCACTCCCCGCTTGGCGCGTCTTCTGGGGAGAGACTCTAGGCTCCAGCCAGTATGCCGTGTTCGTGGATTGCACGAGTGGCAAGTACCTGCAGACCTTGCGCTGAGGTCGCGTCTCTGCAGAGGATTGGCTAGCGGTCTCCCGTTCTGCGCCTGGAGGCGGGTCTGTCTCAGCATTATCTTCACCTCAGGCGGATTCAAAGCCGACAGCCGGCGCAACCCTCCCAGCCAAACCTCTGCGTGGCTCTCCTTTCTTGCGACCCGCTTCTCCTGGCAGAAAATAAGGGAATGTCCAACCCCGTCGCTCCCCCAGAAGCGGGAGCCCAGGGACTGTTGGGACTAGGTGGTGCATTGATTTCTGCCCGGCGCTTTCGCTGTCTCGCGATGGTGTGCCCCGCAACGCTCCACAAGTTCCTCTCCGCTTCCCAGCTACCTCTTCACCAGGCGCGTGCAAACGTTAGCGGCGCCTGTGACGTCAATGGCGGCCGTGCCTTCCTCGATGTGCTGGATGCGGCCTTCCTTGTCGATGACAAACGTGGCCCGGCTGGCAATTCCCCGCTCTGGAATCAGCAACCCATAATCGGTAGATACCTTTCGCGTGGCGAAGTCGCTGAGCATTGGGAACGTCACTTTCAAATCTTCGGCGAAGCGTTTTTGCGAAGGGCTGTTATCGGTGCTGACGCCGAAGACCTGTGTGTCTGTCCCTTCGAACTTCGAAAGATTGAACTGGTAGGCCTGCATCTCCTTGGTACAGCCACCCGTGAACGCCGCGGGATAAAACGCTAGTACGATGTGCTTTTTTCCGCGAAAGTCAGAAAGCTTCACCGGCTGGCCCGTGGTTGAAGGCAGCGTGAAATCCGGTGCCAGATCTCCCACCTTGAGTGTGGTCTTTCCGGCTGTTTGGGCGAGTAAGGGCAAAGCGAGCAGTGTGGTGAACAGAACTGGCAGAATTCGCTTCATCGATCGTCTCCTTTGACGTTTTGTGATTCTTCCTAGAGAACCTTTTCTTATAGGACTGCTACTGGCCCGCCTCAGCGCGAGTTCTGAGCCAGGTACTTCTCGGTGAACCACTCGTCGTTCAGTGTTGGATTGTAGCGCGCTTCTTTCACCCGCAGGATCAGCTTGCTGTTCTTCTTCAACTCCTCTACGCGAGCCCGGGTCACGGTTGGGAAAGTCTGAAGTGTTCTGATTTCTTCGGCATGAATCACCTTCTCCAGCTGCCCCGACTTCCCAAAGAGTTCCCATTTTTGCAGCAGTCCGTTGTCCTGGCGAAGATAAATGACGGATCGGGGAAAATCCGAATCGCCTCTGAACTTGGGGAGCAGCTGGTTCTCTACAACGTTGCAAGGAACGTCTGGGCACTGGCCGGCACCCGTGAACTGGTGCGCGTACTTTCCGAGCTCGCCTCCGATCAACTCTTGAACGGATATGGTCAGGCCCTTGTATTTGTAATCGCGGGCGCCTGAGATTCGTACCTTCTTCTTCAGCACGCTGTTCGGACGATACGCCAGATAGTCGGCTGACCCATCTGGCTTCTCATGAACTAGCAGTAACTTGCCCCGTTCCGAAGGCGGCGACTCGAGGCGAATCAAGTGAGAGGTCAGGCCCTGGCGCACGCGCCGCATCCAGGTGAAGACCAAACGAAGGCCTTCTTTCTTCGGTTCCTGGTAGTCGGCTTCCATCGACAGGATGGCCTCGCGACGAACGGATTCCTTAAGGTAGCGAGCGATCAGTTCGTCGCTGCGTCGGTCGGCCCCGCTCAATTGCAGAGTCGTGTCAAAAAAGAAAAGAACAAGCACCGCGCAAAGCGGTTTGCCAAGCACACGCCAATCTGAAAGGAAGTTCATAAGCAGTAACAGAGAGCTCGAGCACTCGGCGCATAGCCGAAGTCGATGGGTTTACGTTCGTCGTGAGCGACTGCATCCGCACGCAACACGTTGGCCGCTTAGAGTAGCACACGATGACTAGAAACACCGGCCCAAACGAAGGATCCCGTCAAAGCCGTGAGCCCTCCCTGAAGACATCTGAAAAACTCGTAGCGGTAGCGGCGGACTGCGACCGCCGAGCTCGTTTCCCTTCAACAGCAAGGTCGGCACTCAAAGGGCGCCGCTACAAATTTTTTCTACAGTTTTTGCGCGCATAAAGGGGTTGTGTCCTTCGCAACTGGGACCTCGTGCCGCATAAAGCGCGGCGTCCCCCTCGAAAGTCTTCGAAAGGGGGACAAAGATTCAGAGGCTGTGCCCCGCGTGCTGGCTTTGGCGCGTCGGGCCGTTGAAGCGAGCCAAGCTCCTCATCTTGGCTTCGCCATCGCCTCCCGCAGCCTGGCAAGGTCGCGATGCACGAAGCCAAGAACGGCAATCGCGAAAAGAATACCGGCTGCGACATAGCCTAACGAGGCTAAGGCGATGGCTCGACTCAAGCCTTTGAGTTGGGCGAGATAACCAATGATAACCGGTGCCGTGCCGCCGCCCACGAGCCAGCCAACCAGGTTCATTAGCCCGACGGTGGTGCCTCGTGCCTCTGCCGGAATTACGTCGAAAGCTGCCGCAAAGGTGTTGGCTTCGTACAGGCCTCTGAAAAACCCCCACGCGAGCAATGCGATCACGACCCAGAATACCGAACCAGTCTCTCCACAAAGCACCACGAACGGTGCGCAGCCAGCGACACCAATCAGCTGCACCATTAGACGTCCCCCTGCGGTTCGACTGCGCCACCGATCTGCCAGCCAGCCACCCAACGGTGCTCCGGCCATGCTGGCCAGCTGGGCGAACAGGGTAGCCACGAGGCCTGCCGTGGCCAGGCTGAGGTGAAACTTGTCGTACAAGAACTTGGGCATCCAGGAAAAGAGCACAACGACGACAAAGGTGGTGCACATGAACGCTCCCAGGATGAGCAGAAGCGTTGGCGTGGTGGCAACGATGCGCAGAAACTGAAGGGCCGAGAGTCCTTTGACCGCCTTCGGAGGCTCTCCGCTGTCGGCCGAATCGGCGGCACCTCGCGGCGGCTCGATGAGGTGTCGGCTGAGCAGCAGGCCGAGCAGAATTCCCAGCGCTCCAAAAACGACGAATGACCAGCGCCAGCCGTAGTGCTGGCCGATCCAGCCGGAGAAAAAGCCACCCGCAATCGTACCCAGGTAGATGCTCGTCTGGTGCACGCCCATGGCTTGCGATCGCGTCGTCTTGCCATGATAGTCGCTAATCATGGACATGGAGGCCGGATAGTAGAACGTTTCGCCCAACCCTTCCGCCGCACGAAAGAATAGCAAGTGGCTGAAATTGCGAGACAGCGCAGTAGCCACGCAAATCAGGCTCCAGGCATGCAAGCCCACGAGGATGGCGCTCTTGCGGCGCACGCGGTCGACGACGTTGCCAGCGAACGGCGCGCACAGGCCGTAGACCCACGCAAACGAAGAACCCAGCAGCCCGAGTTGAACTGGCGTCAGCTGCATTTCCGCCTCCAGCAGCGGAAACACGGAGAAGATCGCCTGCCGGTCCGCATAGTTGAAGAAAGAAATTCCCCAAAGCATCGCCACGACGTGCCATTTGTAGTTTGGGCTCGGAGAGGTTGGGTCTGCTGATTTGCGACTGGCTGGCATCATGGCAACGAGTGGAGGAATTTAGGTAACAGTTCAGGTGGGCCTACCGTCTCGGTGTGGTGCTGAGCCGCTGAGGCAGATCAGTGAGGTTGTCGGCGGCGACGCCTGGAGTCGCGGCGGCGCTGCCGCCTGTTTTCGATGCGATTGCTT
>VFZK01000049.1 GCA_016871215.1 Acidimicrobiia bacterium
GTGGCTACCAGAGTTTCACAGCCCCGGCACCGCAGGGATGCGCACTCGAAACGTGCAAAGCGCAAGGCTAGCCCCGGGCTGTCGGAATCGGCAGGGCTTCGTGGCAGCAGGCGCTCGAAGGCCACCTCTTCCGTGGACTTGCCGGAGGCCCTTGCCCGCAACCACACCCGTCCTGTATTCTTGACACCGGCCAGAGAACGCCCGATGTTTGCAAGAGAATCTCCTTTCGGCTGCTGCGTCGTCGCGGTCGCATCGCGTTGAGCAGCAACTCATTCGGTTTCTACTCCCGCCGCCGGGTATGACCCAGCACCACGAAGAAGAGGCGATCGACAAAGCCTACGATGCACATCTCATGCGCCGCTTGTTGCGGTACTTGCTCCCCTACAAGCTTCAGGTGATCGCCTCCATGGCGATCATTGGGATCGCTTCGCTGCTTCAGGTCAGCAGCCCGTATCTAACTAAGATCGGCATCGACAATTACATCGCCAATCGAGACCTGGCCGGGCTTAACACGGTGGTTTTGATCTATCTTGCCATCATCGTGTGCAGCTTTGCTTTGGGTTACCTCCAGACCTACATCATGCAGCTCACCGGACAACGGATCATGTTCGATCTGCGTTTGCAGATTTTCACGCACCTGCAAACCCTGCCTCTTTCGTTTTTCGACCGGAACCCCGTCGGGCGGCTTATGACGCGAGTGACGACCGACGTCGATGTGCTGAACGAGTTGTTCACGACAGGAGTCGTCACATTACTTGGAGATCTTCTGGCGCTGCTGGGCATCGTGGCGATTCTTTTCGTGCTGAACGCCAAACTGGCATTGGTGGCGTTTTCGGTGGTCCCGTTGCTTTTTCTGATCACGGTCGCCTTTAAGATCAAGGCCAGAGACTCGTACCGTCGTGTGCGAACGGCCATTGCCCGCATCAACGCCTTTCTGCAGGAACAGATCAGCGGAATGTCGATCGTGCAACTCTTCAGCCACGAAGAGAGGAGTTTCCGGCGGTTCGAAGCGATCAACCGGGTGCATTTGAAAGCCAATCTGGACTCGGTGATGGCCTATTCGCTCTTCTATCCGGCAGTTGAAATTGTCAGTGCGTTGGCAATCGCCCTGATGATCTGGTATGGCGGCGGACAGGTGCTGCAAAAAGAGCTCACCTTTGGCGCGCTAGTGGCGTTCATTCAATACTCCGAGAAGTTCTTCCGGCCCATTGCAGACCTTAGCGAAAAGTACAATATTCTCCAGTCGGCCATGGCGAGCTCCGAAAGGATTTTCAAGTTGCTCGACACGCCGGTCGATATTCGCCAACCAGAACGTCCGTTGCGATTGAGCGAGATTCGAGGGGAGATCGAATTTCGCAACGTCTGGTTCGCCTACGGCAAAGTGGAATCGAAGCCTGCGGCCAATCGCGAGGCGTCCGGTTCTGATGGCCGCCGAACCGAGTGGGATTGGGTGTTGCGAGACGTCTCGTTTCGCGTGCAACCGGGCGAATCGATTGCCATTGTGGGGCACACCGGTGCAGGGAAGACAACGTTGACCAGCTTGCTCATGCGTTTTTACGATGTCCAGCGGGGACAGATCCTTCTGGATGGACATGACATCCGGCAATTGGATTTGCGGCAGCTGCGCAACGCATTCGGATTCGTGCTTCAAGACGTGTTTCTGTTTTCCGGCAGCATCGCCAGCAATATTCGTCTCGGCACCCCCTGGATCACGGAAGAGGCCATTTATCGGGCGGCTCAGGATGTAAACTTGGACGAGTTTTTGGAAGGCTTGGGCAACGGCTTGTCTGAGGAGGTGAAGGAGCGCGGCAGCACCCTTTCGACAGGGCAAAAACAGTTGATCGCGTTTGCGCGCGCCTTGGCTCACGACCCAAGGAATCTCATCCTCGACGAAGCGACGTCCAGTGTGGACACCGACACAGAACTGAAGATTCGCGATGCCATTGCGCGGCTGATGAAGGGGCGTACGTCGATCATCATCGCCCACCGGCTCTCCACCATTCAGAACGCCAGCAAGATTCTCGTGATGCACAAAGGCCAGGTTCGAGAGGTTGGGAGCCATCAGGAACTACTGGCCAAGCGAGGCATCTATTACAAGCTGTACCAGCTCCAATACAAAGACCAAGTGCTCAGGGTATGAGGTGGCCGCCCATTGCGCCTGGGCGAACGAAACGAAAAGCGATCCAGGCGTGGGGAACCCGCTCTGGCGTGCGAGAATGAGGGGTGAGCGGACCATCGGGAATCCCCTCCGACGACAGTGCCAGCTGGAGCCAGCAACATGCGAAGAGGAGCCCATCCGAGGAGCCGCTGTCTGTCGACGTTGGTGGTCTGAACCGGCGACAGCTCACCTGAACCCTTTGAGGGCGCCCGCAGCTTTCAGGGAGGTTGATTGCGAGAACTCCGAAAAGATCCGATTACGGGACGATGGGTCATCATCGCCGCAGACCGGGGAAAACGCCCGACCGATTTTGGAAGGTCACCCGTCTTGACGACGGGCGGATTCTGCCCGTTCTGTTATGGAAATGAAAGCCATACCCCGCCCGAAATTCTGTCTTATCGGAACGACGGCGGAGCCAGCAACTCGCCGGGTTGGAAGCTTCGGGTTGTTCCCAACAAGTTTCCTGCGTTGGGCATCGAGGGAGAGCTCAACCGGCAGGGCGAGGGATTGTTCGACAAGATGAATGGGATCGGCGCGCATGAAGTGATCATCGAGACTCACGACCACAACGCCTCCCTCGCGACCCTGGAAGACCAAGCCGTGGAAGATGTGCTCTGGGCGTTCCGCGACCGGATGCTCGATCTGAAAAAAGACAGGCGGTTTCGCTACATCCTGATATTCAAGAATCACGGCGAAGCCGCTGGCGCGTCTCTGGAGCACTCGCATTCCCAATTGATCGCGCTGCCGATCGTTCCCAAATTGGTGAGAGAAGAGATCGAGGGCAGCAAAGCTCACTATTCGTTCAAAGAACGCTGCGTCTACTGCGACATCATTCGGCAGGAATTGGACTCCAAAGCCCGGGTCATCGACGAGAACCCAGACTTCGTCGCCATCGCTCCCTATGCGCCTCGCTTTCCATTCGAGACCTGGCTGTTGCCCAAAAACCACGATTCCTGTTTCGAAGATGCTCAGAAGCGAGAGTACCAGAATCTGTCGCGCATCCTGAAGTCCGTGCTGCTCAGAATCGACCAAGTTCTCGATCATCCCCCCTACAATCTCGTTATTCACACTTCGCCGATCACCGAGACCGTGAACGAGTTCTACCACTGGCATATCGAAATCATGCCCAAGCTGTCCAAAGTGGCCGGTTTCGAGTGGGGCACGGGATTTTACATCAACCCTGTGCCACCGGAGGAATCAGCTCGGTTGCTCAGAGAGGCCCCGGGAGCAGAGTGATCGAAGGCAGCCCCACGATCGAGATCGGGAGTGGAGTGTGAAGGGGAGTGGCCGCGAGACGCCACGCCCACGGCGCCTTTGCGCTGGGGAGCACCCGAGACTGGCTCGAACGGGATACTTGAAAGTGGGTCCAGGAGTTCTTCTGGAAGCAGGGCGGCCTCTACGGCAGATGGGCGATCAGGGAAGGCTCGGACTCATCCCGAACGCTGATCCAGAGGATTAAACTGCTTTACAAGCTTTTCGGGCGTATGCTAGATTCCTGCTCGTTTTTCGAGAAGAATGGATGCCGAGGAGCCCAGCCGCATGGTCTTCACCAGTGAATTCAAAACGTCTGTGATCAACCAGTATCGAGTGCATCCCACAGATACGGGATCGCCCGAGGTGCAGATTGCTTTGCTCAGCGAGCGCATCAATTACCTGACAGAACACTTCAAAACACACAAGAAGGATCATGCCTCCCGGCGAGGTCTGCTCAAAATGGTGGGCCAACGGCGCCGGCTGCTCGACTACATCAAGGCGAAAGACGCTGACCGCTATCGTGGCCTGATTCAACGGCTTGGAATAAGAAAATAGGCCCTTCAATTCTCAGTCACAACCCACTCACCAAAAGCCAAGCGACCTGGGCGGTTTCCAAGGGACCGGAGAGTCGCTATTTTGTTGCTGCCAGCACCCCGGATGCAGGACGTTCGCGATGAGCCGGGTGACCACGCTTTCAGGCGACAGGCGCCCTCAGCATTTCGCGAACAAGGACAAGGAAGGTTTGCCATGATACACAACGCCAGCACGACCATCGGAGGCCGCGAGTTCTCTATCGAAACCGGCAAGCTCGCAAAACAGGCCCACGGATCTGTCCAGGTTCGCTACGGGGATACGGTCGTTCTTGTCGCAGCATGTTCCAACCAGAAGCCGCGAGAAAATGCAGACTTCTTCCCCCTGACTGTAGACTATCGGGAAAACTACTATGCCGCCGGACGCATCCCGGGAGGCTTCTTCAAGCGCGAAGGCAAGCCTAGCGAGAAGGAAGTGCTGACGAGCCGCCTGATCGACCGTCCGATCCGGCCGTTGTTTCCCTCAGGTTTCTTCTGCGAAACCCAGGTCATTGCGTCGGTGCTTTCCGCCGACGGCGAAAACGATCCCGACACGCTGAGCATTACAGGAGCCTCGGCAGCCCTCATCCTCTCCGACATTCCATTTCACATGCCGATCGCCGGAGTGCGCGTCGGCTTGGTGAACGATCGACTGATCGTTAACCCCGGCAATGCAGACCTCAAGAAGAGCCGCTTGAACCTCATCATTGCCGGCAGCGAAGATGCCATCGTCATGGTCGAAGCTGGCGCCCAGGAAATCACGGAAAAGACGATGATTGAGGCCCTCGCTTTGGGACACTCCGAGATCAGGAAGCTAGTCGCTGTGCAGAAGGACCTCGCGGGCCGGCTCAACCTTTGGAAGCGGGAGGTGGCTGCACCTGTGCCCAACCAGCAATTGGTGGAGGAGATTGCGGGCCGTGTTTCTTCTGACCTGCGTGATGCGCTTGATACACAAAAGCACGGCAAGATCGAGAGTTATGAGCAGGTAGACTCGCTAAAGGAGAAGTTAGTGGGCTCCTATCCAGAGGAGCCGGAAAGCTTGAGGCAGGAAGTCGAGGGCATTTTCGATGCACTCAAGGAAAGAATTTTTCGCGAAGATATTCTCGACAAGCGCCGCCGGCCCGATGGGCGGGCTTTCGACGAAATCCGCCCAATTACTTGTGAAGTGGGCCTGTTGCCGCGCACCCATGGCTCCGCTCTCTTCCAGCGCGGCGAAACCCAGGCTTTGGTTGCAACAACTTTGGGCACTGCGGACGATGCGCAGAAGATCGACGTGATGGAGGGTGAATCGTCGAAGCGCTTTCTGCTGCACTACAATTTCCCGCCTTTCAGCGTGGGTGAAGTCGGTTTCATGCGCGGCCCAGGGCGGCGTGAGGTCGGCCATGGCGCCCTCGCCGAACGGGCGATCTTGCCTATCATTCCGTCCGAAGACCAGTTTCCGTACACCATCCGAGTCGTCTCGGACATCCTGGAGTCCAACGGATCTTCTTCAATGGCGTCGGTGTGCGGTGGAGTCCTGTCTCTAATGGATGCTGGAGTGCCGATCAAGTCGCCCATCGCTGGCGTTGCCATGGGCTTGGTGAAGGAAGGCGCCAAATACGCCATTCTGACGGATATCGCCGGCGCAGAAGACCACTACGGTGACATGGATTTCAAGGTGGCGGGCACACGAGATGGCATCACCGCCCTGCAGATGGACATCAAGATAGGCGGCCTGACGATGGAGATCATGAAGGAAGCGCTCGATCAAGCTCTTCGCGGAAGGCTCTTCATCCTGGACAAGATGCTCGACACGATTTCGGCCCCACGCAGCAACACTTCCCGTTACGCTCCCCGCATCCACACGCTTAAGATCAGCACCGACAAGATTCGCGACGTCATCGGCCCCGGCGGGAAGGTCATCCGCTCCATCATCGAGCAGACCGGGGTCAAGATTGACGTGTCCGACGATGGCAAGGTAAACGTCGCCTCAGCGGACGAGGCTTCGGCGAACAAAGCCATCCAGATGATCAAGGACATTACGGCTGAGGCTGAAATGGGCAAGATCTATCTGGGCAAGGTGGTGCGATTAGCCGATTTCGGCGCTTTTGTGGAAATCTTTCCCGGCACTGACGGCCTGCTGCACATCAGCGAGGTAGCCGAACACCGGATTCGCGATGTCAAGGACGAACTGAAAGAAGGCGATCAACTTCTGGTCAAAGTGATCGGCATCGACGGGCAAAAGATCAAACTCAGCCGTAAAGCCGTCCTTCGAGAGCAGCGCGAAAAGAAAGACAAAGCTCGGTCGTAAGCCAGCCACACCCGCCTGCTGGTCGAAGGGCGGGAACGGAGCTTATGAGCAGCGCCCTGGCAGCCCGGTGGCCCTTCGAGTTTTGTCGATCTTTGCCAACCTTTCCAAGTGCTGCCCTGGCTTTGGCCTACCTTCCACCAACTTCCGCATCACAAGCCGGCAACTTAACTGTCAAGATTTTCAGCCACCTAACGATAAGTATACGGGTACCAAACGAATGAAGGCTGTGCCGCACCTGCAACAGGCCCCTCGATCCAGCTCGTTTCATGAACTTGCCCAAGCTGCTTAAGCAAGCCGAAAAGCTGATCTCTTATGGGAAGACCGCAGAGGCTATCGAGGTCTACCAGGAGATCTTGGCAGACGACTTTCAGAACAACCAAGTTCACAGCTTGATCGCGGACCTCTACATCGAAAAGAAAGACATGCAGCGGGCCAGCCGGCATCTGTTCAAGATCGCTTCTGACCTGGCGGCCCAAGGAAATTCGGCCGAAGCAGCAACCCATTACCGCCAGATCGTCAAGATTCTGCCCAAGAATAGGCTGGCGCGAGAGAAGCTCCTCGAGATCTATACGAAGAATGGAGCCAAAGGGGATGTGATCAGCCTGATGGTAGAGCTCTGCTCGGTCGCCGAAAGCGAAGGCAACGCGGCGAAGATGATCGAGTACCTTGAAAAGCTGGTTGCCCTCGACCCGGGCAATCACATCCATTCGATGCGGCTCGCGCTTTTCCTGAATGAGCGCGGCCTGAAGGACAAGTCGATCGAGATGTTCTACCAGGTGGCGCGGGACTATTTTCGCGAAGACCGGTATGAGGAGGCTCTGGCTGCCCTAGAGAAAATCCGCGCCGTCAGCCCAAAGGACCGCAACCTCCCCATCCGAGTTAGCGAGGTCTTCGAAAAGCAAGGGAAGATCGAAAAGGCGATCGAAACCTTGCTCACTTCGCTAGCCGAAGAGCCTGCTCAACCCAACGCGATGGTGCTTCTGGCCCGGTTGTGCATCAAAGCGGGCAAGATGGATGAGGCTGAACGGATCTACGAGAAGCTGGTCAAGGTTAACAAGACCTACCTGCCCCAAACGATTCCCTTTGTCGAGGTGCTGATCGCCGAACGCAAGCTCGACCGCGCCCTGGTACACATCGAACGGCTGTACAAAGAACTCAAGGAGCCGGCGGAGCGCCAGAAGTGTGTGGATTTGCTGGAAGAGATTCTGAAGCTCGATCCTCAGAAGCTGGATGCCTATCGCCTTTTGGAATCACTTTACGGAGAGGCTTATCAGTACGACCAGCTTGCGGTGACGTTGCGCTCACACGCCGATGCCTACATTGCCAAATGCGAGTACGCCAAGGCCCTTGATCTGGCACGCCAGCTGATCGATCTGGAACCCTACAACGAGGAGTATCGCCGGAAGCACCAGGTGATCGAAAAGCTGCTGTCTGGAGGCGGGCGTACTGAGCTCTCCGGAAGGCCAGTGTCCGCGCCGCACCTGGAAGAGGATGATGAAGACGCTCGCTATGCATCAGCCAAAGTCGACTCGCATTTCGACAAGACGGTGTCCATCGTGACCGATGAGGACGTTGAGAACTTCATTGTGGACATCGAACTCCTGGAGAAGTTCGGGCAGCACGCCAGCGCTATCGGGTGCCTCGAGCATGTGCTGAGGCAATACCCGAACGAGATCCGGCTGCGGCAGAAGCTCAAGGGAGTCTACTTCGACCGGAAGATGCCGAAGCGGGCCGCGCAGGAGTGCCTTGAGATCGCTAAAACCTTGGAGCAGCAGAACCAGAAGGGAGAAGCCAACAAGTACCTGCGTGAGGCGCAGCGGCTCAATCCGCTCCTGTCCAGCGCCCGTCGCGAAGCAGGCGTCGCCAACACGCCGCAGGCGGCTCCGTCGCCAGCCGGGCTAGGCGCCGTGGCTGCGCTCAAAGGCGACCTTTCCGAAATCGGTCTGCTGGATGTGATTCAAATTCTGGACAATTGCCAGAAAACGGGCAAGTTGTTGGTGAGCTCAGAAGGCCAGGCAGGAACGATCTTCTTCAACGGTGGCCGAATCGTGAACGCCATTTACCAGGAGAAGGCTGGCGAACAAGCGATGTACGCGTTGGTGGCTGTCAAAGGCGGCACCTTCGAGTACCAACCGTCAACCACTCTGTTCGATATCGTCATTCACAATAGCAATACGAACTTGCTGCTCGAGGGCCTTCGGTTACTCGACGAAGCGAACCGGGATATGAACGAAGCGGAGGTTGCCCCGGATGAGGTCGTCCCTGCAGCACCTGCCGCCGCCGCGCGGGATCAAAGCCGGGAACAACCCGCGCTGGCTGCCACCTCCGCAAAGTCAAACGCTCCCGTTTGGCACACCCTCGACGATCAAAACCCCCTGGAAGAAATCTAGCGACCAGCACAGCTCAGCGCAGAGACGAAACTCTTTGGTGCTATCCTGACAGCATTGGGCAACCCGAACAACCGGTAACGCAGGCGAAGTGACCGCTTGACAGTGCTGGCCTGTCTTCATACGATCGAAATCGGTATGACTTGGCAACGATGGCTGCCGATATCTCTTCTGGCTCCGGCACTGCTGGCGGGCTGTGGCGCTTCGCGCAAGCTCAGTGAGGAAACAGCCAAAGACAGGATACTGGCGTTGGGGCTGGTCGATTTGAAAGACAAGCAAATCGCCGTGCGGCGGATCCTCCATGCCGGAGAAGATCAAGCCGTTGTCGAAGCCGGGCTGCAGATGGCTTTCCGGCTTTCCAAATCGAAAGAGAAGGACTGGAAGGTCAATGCCGTCCGCCTCGGCGATCGGAATTGGATCGATGTGCAGGAATTCCTGGCAGCTCTCAACGACGTGAGAACGAGGCTAACCCAGCGGAGTTTGGAACAGCTTCAGGAAGGCATTCGGAAATATCAGGCGAAACGGGGTGCCCTGCCGGCAGTGTCAGACATTGTCAAACTAACGGACTTGCTCTTTCCGGAGTTCATGGCAGAACTTGTGCGCTACGACGCGTGGAGCCAGGAGCTGAAGGTCCACATGCTGAGCGGTAGCACGGTTCAGTTGCTTTCTGCAGGCCCCGATGGAATCTCGGGCAGCGCCGACGACATTCGTCTCGAGGTAAGACCGATCTAGGGAGTAGCCGAGCGTTATGAACCGTTCAAACGACCAGAAGTCGAAAGCCGTGAAATCCAAACAGCGTGAACCGCAACCGCGTTCACTTGCCAAACCGCTGAGCGCTCTGGCGGTGTTGGTGTTGGCGGCTGCGGGTGTGGCGATGTTTCTGGTGAAGCGTGGCGGGCCGGAGAGCCCTCCAGCTGCAGCCTCCGCGAGTGTAGACCTGGGTCAGAAACCTGTCATCACCCCCACGGGTTGGTCGAAAGGCAATCTGGCCGCGAAGACGGTGCTAGTCGAATTCGGGGATTTCCAATGCCCCTCGTGTGCTGCTGCTCGCATCAAAGTGGACACTGCCCTTAAGAAATTCGAGAAGGACCTCAAAGTTGTGTTCAAACAGTATCCGATGTCGAACATTCATCGCAACGCGATGGGAGCCGCCCAGGCCTCCGAAGCGGCTGGCAAGCAGCTTAAATTCTGGGAAATGTATGAGCTGCTGTTCGCAAGACAAAACGAATGGACGAACGTTCCTGATGCGCTGACGTTTTTCCTCAAGTACGCCACCGAACTGCAACTCGATGTGGAGCGCTTCCGGCAAGACATGCTCAATAGCGAGATTCAGAACAAGATCTTCCGCGACCTGCTCGAAGGGCAGGTGGCGCAGGTGCGCTCCGTTCCGACGTTCTTTTTGAACGGCAAGTTGATGCAGGGTGTCAAAAACGATGCGGAGTTCGAAGAGCTGATCGCTCAAGCAATCCGAACGGCGCAATGAAGAAGAAGACCGCCTGGATCAGCGCGTCCGTCGCGTTGTTGGCTTTCTTCGGAATGGTCGACGCGGCTTATGTTGCTCTTCACAGCAGCCGCGGGTTTTTGTTGCCTTGTGGCTTGGCCGGGGGCTGCGACCAGGTTCTCAATAGTCCCTATGCGTCATTCCTTGGCATTCCTGTGGCTTGGTTTGGGCTGGCGTTCTATCTGACGACTGCCGCCTGTGCCCTCTTCGCATTCTTTGGATTCGAAGGTGCGTTGCGCCTGTCTTTTCCGCTGGTCAGCCTGGCGCTGGCATTCACGTCATATTTGTTCTACCTGCAAGCGTTCGTGATCCGGGCTTTTTGCGATTACTGCCTGTTGTCGGCGTTTCTGGTAACGCTGATGTTTGCCCTTCACCTTTGGCTGCGGCAGGGTTCTAGCAGTGCCAGCCAATCATGGCACAAGCCCTGACTGGAGCCGGTGATCGGGTGAGCTTCGTCCATCTTATTTGGCGGCTCAGGCCCTGAGCACAGCCTTAGCTGCTGCGCTGTGAATCCCGGCAGGGAGCGCGCTCGATCTCCCCACTCGATGATCCAGACGATTACGATCGATACGAGAGGCCAGGGGCTGCACGAATTCACTTCGGAAGTCGAGGCCGCGGTTCGCAAGTCTGGACTTCAGGAGGGGTTGTGCACGTTGTTCATCCGCCACACTTCTGCCAGCCTCGTGATTCAAGAGAATGCGGACCCTGATGTACAGCGAGATCTGCAGGCGTGGATCAGCCGGGCTGTCAAGGAAGGTGACTCGCTGTATACACACACCGTCGAAGGTCCCGACGACATGCCCGCTCACATCAAAGCCGCCCTGACGGCGACCTCTCTTTCGATTCCGATCCAAGACGGACGTTTGGCGCTGGGCACCTGGCAAGGTATATACCTGTGGGAGCACCGCCATCACCGGAATCGAAGGCAGGTCGTGGTCCACATCGGCGGGTAGCTTGGTTTCGTAGCACGGGCCTGGCAGGGGTTGTGTCTTCGTCAATGAGCCTGATCGATCTTTTTCGCGCCTCGTTCACAGAGCGGCGCGACGCCACGGCCCTCGAATGGGCAGAAAGCAACTCGACAGTTCAGTCCTGGACGTTTGGCGATCTCGACCTTCGCAGCAACCAGCTTGCCCGATTGCTTCGGCAACGCGGTTTGCGACAGGGTGACCGGTTGGCAGCTTACCTGTCCAACCGCGTGGAGTTCATCGATCTCTATCTGGCCTGCGTCAAGTCGGGTGTGCTCTTCGTGCCCATCAACGTTCTCTACAAAGAGCGCGAGGTAGCACACATCATTCGGGATGCGGAACCGAAGACGGTGGTGACAGACAGTGAACTGCCGCATCCCTTTCCAGCGTGGCGCTGCGACGAATTGAGCCGCGAGTCGCGCCACAGTTCTGCCGAACCACTCGACAGCGCATTCGACAGCGACAGTCCTGCGGCGCTGGTGTATACCTCGGGCACGACCGGCACCTCCAAAGGAGCGGTGCTAACGCACGGTAACTTCGCCAGCAATGCCCGGAATCTGTTGTCGGCCTGGCACATCACACAGGCAGACCGGCTGTTGCTTTCGTTGCCGCTTTTCCACGTGCACGGCTTAGGTAACGGCCTCCACTGCTGGCTCGCTACTGCCTGCCGGATGCGGCTGCAGCCACGATTCGAGACTTCGAAGACCGCTGAAGCCTTTATTGATTTTCGTCCAACGCTTTTTTTTGGCGTTCCAACGATGTATGTCCGGCTGCTCGAGCTGCCTGAGAACCTAGCTCACGAGATCGGCAAATCCATGCGCCTGTTCGTTAGCGGTTCGGCGCCCTTGCCAGGCCACGTGCTAGAGGCGTTTCACCAACGGTTTGGCCACACGATTCTCGAACGCTATGGAATGACCGAGACGATGATGAACCTCAGCAACCCTTATCTCGGCGAACGGCGGCCCGGCAGCGTCGGGGTGCCCTTGCCAAACGTTTCGGTGAAGTTGTTGGGACAGGACGGCGCGCCAGTTGCGAACCAAGAGACTGGAGAACTTTATGTCCGAGGCCCAAACGTGTTTCGCGAATACTGGAGAAATAGCGAAGCGACGGAGCAAGCGTTTATCGAAGGCTACTTCCGCACAGGCGACCTGGCCACGCGGTCTCCCGACGGTTACTACACTCTGCTGGGCCGCCGCTGCGATCTGATCATTTCAGGCGGATTCAACATCTATCCCCGTGAAATCGAGGACTTCCTCACCGAGCAGCCCGAGGTGGCAGAGGCCGCGGTGATTGGCGTTCCAGACCGACTGCGAGGTGAAGTGCCGGTCGCTTACCTCGTCGCACGCTCGGCAATCGACCTTGCCGAACTGGAGCAGCGTTGCCGCGAGGCGCTCGCGTCGTTCAAAGTGCCTCGGGCATTTCACGTCGTCGAAAAGCTGCCACGCAATGCCCTGGGCAAGATTCAGAAGCATCTCTTGCAACAAATGGGCAGTTGATCTGGATTCCCAAAACGATTTTTGAGGACGGGATTGGAAGCGCCGGGTGGTGCCTCATCTTTGGGGAGAAACGCGATGCAATCATTCAAGGTAGATCAGATAGACCACGTGGAACTCTTCGTTCCCGAGCGATACACAGCGGCTCGCTGGTATGAGCAGACTTTGGGCTTGCGAATCCTACACGAGCGCGAGGATTGGGCCGGCCCCGGCGGCCCGCTGATGATTTCAAGCGACGGCGGAGGCACCATGCTAGCTCTGTTCGAAGGTGAACCGCGACGCAACCGCGCGACTGCCGGGCACCATCGCGTTGCCTTCCGTGTCACGGCTGCAGGGTTTCTGCAGTTTCTGACACACGTGCGAGAGGTTCCGGTTTACAGCGATTTCGGCGAGCCCGTCCACCAACTGAGCCCAGTCGATCATGGCAAGGCCTTTTCGGTCTATTTCTGCGATCCTTACGGAAACCGTTTCGAGGTTACGAGTTATGAATACCTCGAGGTCGAGAAGGGGCTGGCTTCTGTGTGAGAGCCTCGCGCCTCGGCGCCGCCACCACTGGCTGGCTGAATGAGACACCTGCCGTCGCGTGTAGGAATTCAATGGAAGCACTGGCGTGCTCCACTGCAAACGGGAGGAGTGTCATTCATCCCAATGCCTGGGGCTGAAGGAGACGAAATGTCCACAGGACCAGGCCAAGGTCCGATCAATCGTCAGCCCCGCGAAGGACCCCTTGCGGAAGCGCGGACTGCTGAGTTGGCGCAGACTGAGTCCTTCGGTTGCCCGACCGGCAAGATGGACTCACACTTTTGTGATGACACCTGGACGCATTGACCGGCGTCGCTTGCCGCCTCCAGCCGATTACGGTAGATTACCAGCCTCTGGAGAGGACGATTGACCATGCCGTTCACCAATCCAGGTGGCCAGCTCAAGGTGTTGATCGATGAACGCCAGCTTCAGCAGCGGGTCAGGGAACTGGGTCAACAGATTTCGCGAGACTATCAGGGAAAGCATCTGCATCTGATCTGCATTCTCAAAGGGGCTTGCATATTCTTGGCCGATCTCGTCCGTCACCTTCCCCTGGATATCAGTCTCGATTTCATGGCGGTTTCGAGTTATGCCAATAGCCTGCATACGTCCGGCGAGGTCAAGATTGTCAAAGACCTCGATTCGACCATCCAGGGGCGGGACGTGATGATCGTCGAGGATATCCTAGACACCGGGTTGACACTCGACTACCTGACGCGCAGCCTGCGGACGCGCGGCCCAAAGTCGCTGACGATCTGCACGCTGCTGAGCAAGCCATCGCGCCGGATCAAAGAGGTCCAGGCGGCTTATGTTGGGTTCGAGATTCCCGACGAGTTCGTTGTGGGCTATGGTTTGGATTTCGCGGAGCGATATCGGAACTTGCCAGCCATTTCAGTGATGATCGAGGATGCCTAAGCCCGTTTTGACCGAGGCAGAAGTGAGACAGCTTGACGTGGGCAGCCCCTGCTACGTCTTGAGAGGAACGCTGATTACCCCGCTTGCTCGAGAGCTGGCTGCGTCGCGGAAGAACGAGATCTTGGAATGCGCCAGCAAGGACGAACTGGCGGGCCTCAAGTCCGCGACTCGAAGGATCGCTCTCGGTGCAGACCACGGCGGTTACGCTCTGAAGGAATACTTGAAGACCTATCTCGAGAGCGCAGGCTATCAGGTTCTGGATTGCGGCACGCATGGTCCCGATCCGGTCGATTATCCCGATGTGGCGCTCAAGGTAGCCCTGGCGGTCAAAGGAGGGGAAGCCGTGCGCGGCATCATGGTGGATGGAGTCGGGACCGGCTCGTGCATCGTAGCCAATAAGGTGCCAGGCATTCGTGCTGCCCATTGCTATGACCGCCTGACCGCTCGCAACAGCGTGGAGCATAACGACGCAAACGTGTTGACGCTGGGAGGCCAGGTGGTGCCCACGGATCAAGCCGCGCTCATTGCCAGTACCTGGCTCAACGCCAGCTTTGCCGGCGGCCGCCACCAGCGGCGCGTTTCTAAGATCGAGCAAGCCGAACAACAGTTTCTCAAAGACACCGTAGCGGCCGTCGCCGGCGATTGCACTTGCGCGCTGTAGGCACAAGGGTTCGCACAAGCAAAAGAGCCCTCGGCAGCGAGAAGCTGGGCCAGGGGCGCACTCTCCTGAAAATGGACAGGAATTCGTTGGAACATCTGGTGCGTGTTGTCAGCGAGGAAGTGTATCGGGGGTTGGACCTCGGCACTTCAAAAGAGCCTGGGCCGTCCTGTCCTTGGTGTGCCGAAACGTGCTCTGGCCACTGCGCTGCCGAGGTGCAACGCCTGGTGGAAGCGGGCGCGAACCGCATTTCGGCGCACGCCCCAGGTGCGTCCGTCGAACGATCGATCGCATCGTTGATCGATCATACGCTTCTGAAGGCGGATGCCGGGTACGAGGATATTCGCCGCATCTGCGACGAAGCGAAGCAGTATGGATTCGCCTCGGTTTGCGTCAATCCATCGATGGTTTCGCTGGCCAGCCGCTCTCTGGCCGGTTCGTCTGTCAAGGTGTGCACGGTCGTAGGGTTTCCCTTGGGTGCGACGCTCTCACTAGTGAAGGCCCTCGAGGCTGAGGCCAGCATTGTGAACGGCGCCAAAGAGATTGATATGGTTCTGAATATCGGGGCATTGAAGTCCAAAGACCTTGCAACCATGGGCAACGACATTCAGTTGGTAGTTCAGGCTTGCCATGCGCGCGACGCGGCTTGCAAAGTGATTCTCGAGGCCGCGTACCTGACCGATGAAGAAAAGATCTCGGCTTGCAGCGTTGCCAAGGCCAGCGGGGCAGACTTCGTGAAAACATCGACAGGTTTCGGCCCCGGCGGCGCTTCGGCGAAAGATGTCGCTCTCATGCGCAGCGTGGTCGGTGACGACGTCGGTGTGAAAGCTTCCGGCGGCATTCGCGACTGGAAGATGCTGCAGGAGATGGTTCGATCTGGAGCCACCCGGATCGGCGCCAGTGCCAGTGTCAAGATTCTCCAGGAAGCGAAAGCCGACAAGACGGCTTCGAGCTTCCCAGTGCCCGTGGGCGAAGGACGCACGGGAAACGACTACTACTGAGCGCTGCCAGCGACCTTGAACTGGCCGGGACAAACGGCCCGCTTGCCCGTCGCCGTCAATTCGCCGCTAGAAGCGATCAACCCCAACGCAACGCTCAACATGCCTCTGGAGTTCACAGAGTCTGGTGATCCCTGCGGCACGATTTTCAGGGTCTTCATGAATCTGAATCTTTCTGAATCCGAATCATTCGAGAACTATAGCCGGGAACAGATTCTGGCGCTGATGGCAGAGATCAGCCGTGAGATCAATGGTATTCATTCGCTGGATGAGTTGCTCGAGAAGATTGCCGACCTTTGCCGCCAGTTCATCGACTACCAGATTTTCGCCATCCTTCTGGTTGACGAGGCAAGGCAGGATCTGTATTGGCGGTTCACGATTGGCTATCCTGAGGTCATTCAAGGAAAACACATCCAGTTCGGAGAGGGACTGGTGGGCACGGCTGCTCAGCGGCGGGAGCCCGTGCTGGTGCCAGACGTCACCAAAGATCCGCGGTATATCGATCTTGTAGCGGGCGTGCGGTCTGAGCTCGCCATCCCGCTGATTTCTCGCAACCGGGTGGTAGGCGTGCTCGATATCGAGAGCCCCAAGGCAAACTACTTTCACGCTTCGCACCAGAAAGTGCTCACCCTGCTGGCGGCTCAGTTGGCCGTGGCCATCGACAATGCGAATCTTTATGAAAACCTTTTGGCCAAGAGCGAAATGCTCGAGACCTTGAATGAAATTGGGCGGGAGCTGTCGTCCATTCTGGATCTGGAGCCGCTCTTGAAAAAAGTGGCAGAGTTGCTGCAGCGGGTTTTTCGCTACCAAGTGTTCTCGATCATGCTGGTGGATGAAGAAGAGCAGGTGCTGCGGTCGCGGCTGGCTGTCAAGTTCAACCGGGACGCTGTCGAGAAATCGAAGATCCCGCTAGGCAAGGGCTTGGTGGGTTCGGCAGTGACCCGGAAGAAATCGCTGCGGATTAACGACGTTTCCAAAGATCCCCGTTACATTAGTGTCCTTTCAGAAACGCGCTCGGAGCTCGTTGTGCCGCTCATCTACAAGGACAAGGCGATCGGTGTTTTCGACCTTCAGAGCCCATTTCTGAACTACTTCACGCAGGCGCATGAAGATACGCTCTCGGCTCTCGCCAGCCACGTGGCAGTCGCAATCGAGAACGCCCGGCTCTACGAACGTGTGGTAGCGGCAGAAGCGCGGCTCGACCGCGAACTCAAGTTTGCCCGAGAAATCCAGTCCTCGTTGATTCCTGACCGGTTTCCGAAACTGCCAGGGACTTCGTTTTGGGCCGAGTATCGGCCGGCACGAACGCTGGGCGGCGACCTCTACGATTTCTTCCCCTACAAGGACGAGAAAGTGGCGATTGCCATCGGCGACGTTTCGGGCAAAGGAGCGCCTGCTGCGCTCTACGCAGCCCTGGCAAGCGGCATCTTGCGCACGCGCGCCGGAAGGGAATACCCTCCGGCGGAAATGCTCCGGCTGGTCAACGTATCGCTCCGCCAGCGCACCATCGAGGGGCGTTTCATGAGCCTTTGCTACGCTGTGTTCGACTCCAAAACCCACGTGCTCCAATTCGCTAACTCTGGAGCGCCGCCGCCGATTGTGTGCAAGGGTGGCAAGAGCCAGCTGCTTTCGGTCGGTGGATTTCCTCTGGGAATGTTCGACAAAGCGGAATACCAGGAGCTGGAGGTCCAGCTCGATCCGGGCGATCTGGTCGTTTTCTTTACGGATGGATTATCAGAGGCCAGAGACCTGCGGGGAGAGGAGTTCGGAATGGAACGACTTCAGGCAGTCATTGAAAACAACTTCAGCTTGCCGGTGAAGAAACTCTTGGAGAAAGCCTTCAGTCAAATCGAGAAGTTTACTCTGGATACACGCAGGTACGACGATCAGACGGCGGTAGCTTTGAAGGTCGCCCCGGAGTGAGCTTAAGGGTTAGTCCTTCTCGCCTCGCTTCATGGCGCCTTTGAAGTTCTTGATGCCTTCGCCGATGCCTTTTCCGATCTCCGGCAAGCGTTTCGCACCGAACAGGAAGAAGACGATTGCCAGTAGTATCAAAAGCTCAGGAAGTCCAATTTTGCCACCCAGCATACATCCTCCCGCGTCCCACCGTGCGCTTGCTGTCCAAAACGCTTTAAGTCTATTGGAATCCCGCCGGAAGGGCAATGAAATTTCAGCCAGCGACCCGGGAGATGAACCGGCTTCTAGCACGGTTCTGGTGCCGCGGACGCCGGCTCCGCTCAGCCCGGCAGAGCCGTGTCCCCGATAGCGAGCTGAAACGATGCCTAGCGAGGCTGCTTCACGCAGAACTCGTCGAAGGCCTGCGTCAGCGACTTAGCGATATCGACCGCATCCCGATTCTCGATCTGATGGCGGTGGAGCATGAAGACCGGTTTGCCGTCGCGAAACAACGCTACAGAGGGCGAAGAGGGCGGATAGTCTTTCAAGTACTCCCGAACACGGGCTGTTGCTTCGATGTCTCCACCGGCAAAAACCGTCGCCACCTTGTCGGGCAGAACCGAGTGCCGGAGCGACAAGGCAATTCCGGGACGCGCCCTTCCGGCAGCACAGCCGCACATGGAGTTCACCACCATCATCACCGTACCGCTTTTCGGCCCTAGCATCGTGTCGACTTCCGTAGGTGTGCGCGTTTCCTTAACTCCCAGACGGGTAAGCTCCTCGCGCATCGGACCAATGAATTCTTCCGGATATCTCATCGCCTTCCATTCTCCTTTTTGTCGATACAGATTGTCGCATCAAGCGCCGCGATTCGGCCACTGTCGACGAACCTTGACGTGTACTGGACGAACGGCATTCTAACAGCTGGGGTGCAATTTGCCAAACCGGGTCCCCAGGGCGAACGCATCTAAAGAGGGCTGGACAAATCTGCATCCATATGCTATGACGACAAGGGGAAATAGCTCCAATGCGATCTCCGGAGCCCTTGTTCATGTCCCCACTCAAGCCCACCGCCAGCAGTTCTGGCAATCTCATGGGAGGGTTGCTCGACCAGCTGAAGCAAGTTAAGGATCCCCGCGTCGATCCTACCAAGCGCCATCTGCTGTCCGATATTCTGGCCATCGCCATCTGTGCGGTGATTTGCGGAGCCGATGAATGGACCGAAATGGAAGCCTTTGGGAAAGCCAAACAGCC
>VFZK01000050.1 GCA_016871215.1 Acidimicrobiia bacterium
CGGATTGCCGTTCTGACCGATCACAAGTTTCCCAAACAGGATTGGTCCAGCGCCGAGTTCAGCTCGCACAGCGTGGAACTGAGCGGGGGCGAAACGGTGAGCCTGAAGTTAGCCGAGCGCGGCACGCTGGCTGAGAGCAGGCGCACTAGCGGTAAGGGCCTGATGAACCCAGAATAGGCAACCCGAATGGCTGGTTGACCGAAAGTCGAGTATGTCGAGCCAAAGTTCATTCAGAACGCTGTCCAGAAACGCCACGCAATTGCTCGCTCTACTGGCGCTGTTCTGGATCGGTTCCGGAAAGACAGCAGCTGGGCCGTTTCAGTCGCTAGCAAGCGATGCGGAGTTTTTCAAGTCTCAAATACTGCCGATCTTCGCGTCTCGCTGTCAGTCGTGCCACAACCATGCCCTGAAACTTTCAGGACTTAGCCTGGACTCGGCAGCTGGCTTCGAAGCGGGCGGACTGCACGGCCCTGTGGTGATTCCGGGAAACGCAGAACAGAGCCGGCTCTATCGGCGTGTGGCGCGAGTCGAACAGCCTTACATGCCATTGGATGCAGAGGCTCTGCCCGCGTCCGAGCTGGCGCTGCTGAAGAGATGGATCGAGCAGGGCGCGATCTGGCCAACGGAGACTCCGGCATCTCCAGCAGCAGGATCCGAGCTTCAGCCGAGCCCGGTCGCTGAACCCCGGACGTTGTCGGCCAATGCGAAGCTGTTCAAAGAAAAAGTGCATCCCATTCTCTCCTCGCGGTGCGGCAGCTGCCATAACGACGAACGCCGGTATTCCGGCTTCTCGTTGGAAACGCGCGCCGCGTTCCTGCACGGCGGGTGGCATGGCCCAGTCGTGATTCCTGGAAAGCCAGCCGAAAGCCGTCTCTACCGCCGCGTGGCCCGGCTGGAAAAGACCTACATGCCGATGGGCATCAGTGGTGGCGTGGGAGAACCCATGCCGGAAGACGAGTTGGCCCTCATCAAGCAGTGGATCGAAGGCGGAGCAGAATGGCCGCTCGACCCGTCGGAAGAGGAAGCCCAAAAGGCCCGCTTCGCCAAGGTGAAAGACTTACAGAAGTTGGAAGAGCGCCCAGTCTCTGACAAGGAGTTGGCTTGGTGGTCATTCGTCAGGCCCGTCACGCCGGCCGTGCCAGTAGTGAAGAACGCGGCGCGGGTGAAGAACCCCATCGATGCCTTCGTTCTGGCAGCCCTGGAAGCCAAAGGCCTGCAACCGGCGCCTCGGGCGTCCCGAAGAGCGCTAATCCGCCGGGTCTATTTTGACCTCATTGGCCTGCCGCCGCGCCCTGAGGATGTGGAAGCGTTCCTGGCCGATTCCTCGCCGAACGCGTACGAGAAGCTGGTCGACCGTTTGCTGAATTCCGAGCGCTATGGGGAACGGTGGGCGCGGCACTGGCTCGACGTGGCACGCTATGCCGACAGCGACGGATACGAGTATGACCGCCTTCGCCCGGATTCCTGGAGATACCGGGACTATGTCATTCGCGCTTTCAATCAGGACAAACCTTTCGACCGGTTCATTCTCGAACAATTGGCGGGAGACGAACTGCCCGACCGCAACCACGACTCCCTGGTCGCGCTGGGCTTTTGCCGCAATGGGCCGTTCATCGGCGACATGGTGTTGATGCAAAACGAAATGACCCGGCAGGACGAATTGGACGACATCGTCACCACCACCAGCGCCGCGTTTCTCGGCGTCACCATGGGCTGCTCCCGGTGCCACAATCACAAATACGATCCGCTGTCGCAAAAGGACTATTACCGGCTGGTGTCTATCTTTGCGCCCAGCGTGCGGACCAACATCCCTCTGGTCCCGGCTAACCTCGTCGAGAAGCACGACAAACAGGTGTTCGAGATCGATCGCCAAGTGGATCGGCTTACCCAGCAGGTTCGCCTTCTTCAAAAGCCCACACAGGACCGCTTGGTGGAAGCCAAGTACAAGCAGCTGCCCGAACCGCTGCAATTGGCGTTGAAGACCGAACCAGCTAAGCGAACCGAAGCGCAGCGGCGCCAGGCATCCCAAGTGACGGCCACCATCAGAGCCACTGAGGCAGAACTTCTGGCTGCCTTGAGCGATGAAGACCGAAAAGAGATCGAGGAGCTGAAACGGCAGATTACTGACTTAGAGAAATCCAAGCCGCCTGCTCTTCCGTCGGCAATGGCGATTACCGATCCCACCACGACGCCAGCCAACAGTTATTTCCTGCATCGAGGCAGCACCCTGAGCAAGGGTTCGCCCATGGAGCCGGGACCGCCTCGGGTACTGAGCGCTTCCGGCCGGGAAATCGTTTTCCCAACATTGGCCCTTCCGTCGAAGACGACCGGACGGCGGCTGGCCCTGGCGCAGTGGCTGGCAAGCGAAGCGAATCCGCTGACGGCTCGCGTGATGGTCAACCGCATCTGGCAGCATCACTTTGGAAAGGGGATCGTCGAGACGCCCAACGACTTCGGGCGAATGGGCGCCGCACCGACGCACCCGGCACTGTTAGACTGGCTGGCCACTGAGTTTGTCCGCCGTGGGTGGAGCATCAAAGCGATGCACCGGCTGATGCTCGCTTCCAGCACCTACCAGCAAGTGTCGAACTTCGCGAGTGCGACCAACCACAAGAAGGAGCCGCAAAACCAGCTCCTCTGGAAAATGCCGCTCCAGCGCCTGGAAGGAGAAATCATTCGGGACTCGATTCTCGCTGTCAGTGGCGCCCTGAATCCCAAAGCGGGCGGTCCAGGCATATTTCCTGAGGTCGATCTCGGGCTGATCGAAGGTTTCCCCAAAGAGTCGGCACAGTTTTTGTACCAGCGGTGGCCGGTGACGAAGGACGGCCCGGACCTGTGGCGGCGCAGTATCTACGTTACCCAGAAACGCACCGTGACTGCTCCCATCATGGATTTGTTCGATCCTCCCGACTTGGTTTCGTCCTGCCCGAAGAGGAACACCACGACGGTGGCGCCACAGGCACTGCAGTTGCTGAACAACAAGTTCGTCATCGGGCAATCCACGTTGTTGGCTGAGCGGTTGCGCAATGAGGTTGGCAAAGATGCCGCCTCCCAAATCCAGCGGGCTTTTCGATTGGCCTACGGACGCTCTCCCGATCCGATCGAACAACAGGCTTCGCAGGAGTTCCTGAAGAAGCAAGCGGCTTATCATGCAGGCTTGGCCACGCGGCTTCACGAGCAGGGAGTCGATCCGGCCGAGATCCCCGAACCGGAGAAGGCCGCTCTCATCGACTTGTGCCACTCCTTGTTCAACACGAACGAATTCGTGCATATCAATTGAGGCAGGCAGAACGAGGGGCTCGCCTGAGAAGACTATGATTTTCGCATCGAGACGACGCTTTCTGTGGGAACTGGGCGGCGGCATCGCCGGGTTGGCGTTGTGTGACCTTTTGAAGCAGGACGCGCTTTTGGCTTCGAGCCTGCCGGGGGATTCGCCGCTGCTGCCCAAGAAAGGGCATTTTCCTCCGAAGGCTAAGGCAGTCATCTCTTTGTTCATGAACGGAGGGACGAGCCATCTCGACACCTTCGATCCGAAGCAGGAACTGACCAAGCGCCATCTGGAAGCCCCGCCCGCCAGTCTTAATATCCAGACCTTTTTCCCGAATCCCGGCACGTTTCTCAAAAGTCCGTTTTCCTTCAAGAAGTACGGGCAATCCGGAATCGAAGTCTCCGAGTTGTTTTCCCACACGGCCGAGTGCATCGACGACATCGCCGTTGTCAGGTCGATGCATGCCCTCAGCAACAACCACACGCCAGCCATTCTGCAGATGATGACCGGATTCATCCAGCCGGGCCGTCCCAGTGTGGGTTCGTGGACGATTTATGGTCTGGGAACCGAGAACCAGAATTTGCCGGCCTTCGTCGTGTTGCTCGATAGCATGGGAGGTCCCCTGGGCGGCGCCCAGCAATGGAGTGCCGGCTTCCTTCCGGGTGTTTACCAAGGCACTCCGTTTCGCAACCACGGCGACCCGATTGTCGACTTGGCATCGCCTCGGCACGTAGAACCCCAGCATCAGCGAAGTCGACTGGATTTCATCAAGACGCTCAACGACCGCCATGCGCAGCAGAACCCGGCAGAGACCGAATTGGCCGCCCGTATCGCTTCCTATGAACTCGCGTTCCGCATACAGAGCCAAGCTCCGGAAGTTGTGGACCTGTCGTCCGAAACCCAAGCGACGCGCACTCTCTACGGCATGGACGACCCTGCCTGCGAGCATTTCGGCCGTAACTGTCTGCTCGCTCGCCGTCTGGTGGAAAAAGGCGTACGCTTCGTGCAGCTCTTTGGCGGAGGCAATGCGGGAGAGGATTCCTGGGATGCTCACGGCGAACTTGAGAAGAATCACCGCAAGCGGGCCGCCGCCGTGGATAAGCCCATCCGAGGCTTGCTCAAAGACCTAAAAGCGCGCGGGCTGCTCGATTCCACCCTGGTCGTATGGCACTCCGAGTTCGGGCGAATGCCCATTTCCCAGTCTGTCTCTGGCCGGGATCACAGCCCTTACGGCTTTTCAGTTTGGCTGGCTGGGGGTGGCGTGAAAGGCGGGCAGGTTATCGGCGCCACAGATCAGTTCGGCTACCGCGCGGTTCTCGACCCGCATCCCATCAACGACCTCCACGCAACCATCCTGCACAAGCTCGGCCTCGATCACACCCAGTTGACTTACTTCCATAATGGCCGGATGCATCGTTTGACTGACGTGGCCGGGGAAGTAATCCCTCAGCTAGCGTGAAATTCGGCTCTCACGATCCAGTCGAAGTCCGATGACTTTGTTGTGCCCACGCTGAGCCGCTGCTGGCGTGCGGGGGTTGTGTGGCATGACGTAGCCCGAGTTGACGAGAACAAAGGTCCACCCAAAGAGCTTGTTTCCCCATTCATCTTCCCACCACGGGAGTCTTCATGCGATTGCGCCTATCGTTAACGTTCGCGCTCACGCTCGTTGCCGTCTCGACTGAACGTGGCGTTCAGTACAGTCGTGGACAGCAGCGTCTCGTCGCAAGCGCGCGAGCCTCGAAAAACGCCGCAACGGTAGGATCCCGTGTTAGCTGCAGCGACGCCATTCGTAGAGCGTCACCGACTCGGTTTGCAGCTCTGCGGCCCTGAGGGCAACGCCGCGAACCTTGAACCCCGGCTGGCACGCATCACAGCTTTGTAGCCACAGACCCGCGCCAAGCGCGGGCTTTGCGCTGCGGGGATTACGCAACGAGATGCTCTTCTTCATCACTGGCGCCAACGGTGCCGGAAAAACGGCTTGCCTGCCCCATTTGGCGCGGCTGTTACCCGAATGTTCGGTTCAAGATTTCGCCGGCCTCGGAGTTCCCCCAAATCCGGACGCTCGCTGGCGCCAGGAAACCACCGAGCTCTGGATTCGCACGTATGTCGAGAAACACCAGCCACAAGGCGAGCATCTAGCCGTCTCGGGCGAAGCCATCTTTGGCGAGATTCTCTGTTGTCCTTCTTTCGATCGCGCAGATGTCATCCGCGCTTGCCTGCTCGATTGCGACGACATGACACGTGTCGAGCGGCTGCGCCTGCGAGGAACCCACGAACCCAACATGCCCATGCTTTGCTGGGCAGCTTACCTGCGGGTTCACGCGGTGGACCCAAACTGGTGTCCCGAAGTCATCCAAACGGGTGAGCCGTCAATCAAGCACTGGGAACGATGGAACCTGCGGCGGCGCGGCGATGCGATCTGGAAGCAAGAAGTCATCGACACCAGCCACCTGATCGTGGAAGAAGTTGCAGCTGAGATTGCAAGGTGGGTTCGAACCAAACTCGATGGTAAATTAGATGGCTAAGACACTTCGAACCAGACACGGGCGCTGGCCGTCTGAGTGCCGGGCGTTCCGCGCCCTATGAACTGCTCCTTATTCTTTACCCAGCCTCCTCTGCGCGATCCCTTTCAACCTCTCTTCCCTCCCTTTCCTCTCTTCGTTGTACCCGCGATGATCGTAAGGCTGTAACTTTTCCAGCCATAACTCCTCTAAGAACCCTAGATCCGCCCTATAGTCATGACCCGCTCCTTGTGCGGCTGTCAGCTCATCCAACACTTCAAATACAAAGCTTTCACTGCCGAATTCGTTCCACTCGGCCTGAAGTTTCCGATTTGGGTGGTTCCCTGACTTTAGCTGAACTCTATTGCTGGTGAGAATGCCCGGTAGATTAAGGGCGGACCCCACGAATACTTTACTGTTGATGAGATTGCGTATCCGGTAAATGCCCATCGGCGTGTGAGTCTGCTTGTACTGGTCTTTCAGCTCCTTCTTCCTGCTATTCATCGTCATTCCTCATTCCAAAACGGATGCCCTGGTTGGCACTCTGCGCGAAGGCCGGTCCTGGGATTTCCGATTTGACCTTCATCCCAAGGCGAGGCGGCGGCTGTCTACGAACCCAGAGTCCAGTGGTTTCCTGGCGCCAGCGAGCACGGGTCTTGGAGAGCCGTAGCGCAGAGCCCGCGCCTTGCGCGGGTCTGCGGCAGCAACACCAGCGAGCCGCACGAACCAGCGTTCAGACGCCGTGTCCCACGGCAGCTGGAGATTGGACATTCCGAGTCCGGCATGGGCAAGATGCCCATGCAACGTGGCACGCACTTCCAGTCTCGGCTGGAGATTGAACAGGTAGTTTGGGAGCCGGCCTCCGGACGGCGACCGGTGTCCGCCAACTCACGGTCGCGGCCCAGAAGTCCGCTCCCACATTCTGAAATCTACGCCTCATTCATCGTTTGATTCTCTCGGCAGCAAAATGGCCGTTTCACCGCTGCCCACTCTTACGATTGCCTTTGTGGGAGTTGTTGCCGCGTCCACCCCCAAAAGCTGGCGCCGAAGCCTTCAGCTCTTGAATCCTGGCCTCTGGCAAAAGGGCTCATCCCAAGGCCTATTCAATCCCCAGCGTCCGCTGAATCTGCTCCAGTGAGACGCCTTTCGTCTCCGGCAACAGCTTTGCAACCATCGCCAATTGCAGGATCATCATCAGGGAGAAAAACAGGAAAGCGTGACCACCCGACTGCTCAGCAATAATCGGAAAGGTCCAACTCACCACCGCGCACCACAGCCAGTGAACGAAGCTGCCCAAGGCCTGGCCCCGAGCGCGCACGCGATTGGGAAAAATCTCGCTGAGGAACACCCAGATGACCGACCCTTGGGAAAAAGCGAAGAATCCGATGTAGCCTATCAGGCTCGCCAGCACCACTCTCCCTCCACTCCTCTGATAGAACGCAAACGCCGTGATGGCCAAGCAAAAGGCCATGCCGGCGGCGCCAGTCAGCAGCAGCTTTTTTCGTCCGAAGCGGTCGATCACACCCATCGCCAAGGCGGTCGCCACCAAACAGGCTACTCCGATGATCACCGACTGAAGCAGCGCGCTCGCCCGCTCCGCGCCAGCCATCCGAAAAATGTCGGCGGTGTAATAGATCAACGCGTTGATGCCGGACAGTTGGTTAAAGGTGGCCACCATGATTGCCAACAGAATCGGCTTGCGGTACTTGGCCACGTAGAACGGCTCGTGCGTTCGGACGGTTTCTTCACGCAAGGACTCAGAGATTTCACGAATCAACTGCTCTGAGTCTGCATTGCCCAGGCGGCGCAGAACGTCCAGTGCCTCCGTTGGCCGATGTTGTTTCACCAGCCAGCGTGGGCTCTCGGGAATACGCAACACCAGGAAAAAGAACACAACCGAGGGAGCAGCCAGAATTCCAAACATCCAGCGCCACGCGACCAGCGCGCCGGCAGCCTCTGGGCCCGCGAAGATCGAAGCAATCACGTAGTTCGTGAAGTAGGCCACCAGAATTCCCAACACCGTGTTGAATTGACTGACGGCTACCAATCGGCCACGGGAGGCGGGCGGTGCGATCTCGGCGATGTACATGGGCGAAACGACTGACGCGACCCCAATGGCAATGCCACCCATGAAACGGAAGGCCAGCAGCGAGATCCAATTCCACGCCAGGCCGCAGCCAAGAGAAGAGACAAAATAGAAGAGGGCCAGCAACGTCAGGGTTCGTTTTCGACCCAGGAGTTCTGCAGGCTTGCCCGCCAGCAGCGACCCCAAGATCGTGCCGACCAGCGCGCTGGCAACTGTGAAACCCAACTGGCCGCTGCTGAGCTGGAAGACCTGCCGTAGCGCCTCGGTGGTCCCGGAGATCACAGCCGTATCGAATCCAAACAGAAAGCTCCCCAAAGCTGCTACCAGAGTACTGCTGAGCAGATAGCGGTTGGTTTTCATCTGAGGAGCCGAATTACGGAACGAGAGAGATGCTGGCGATATTCCAGCGGTCGGTTCTCAACTGATGCGTCACGCGCCCTGATGAATCGAATTCCAACAGGCGCCTGCCCGTGTAATCGGCCACCAGCAGGCCTCCTCCGGGAAGCAGCTGCGTGCCTGTCACCCATCCCAGACGAACGTCCATGTTCTTGCCGGCGATCGCCCGAACAATCTTTCCTGCCGGATCCACTTCCAGCAACTCTCCCGGATTGGCGAGACCGACGAGCGTGTTGCCATTGGGAAGCCGCTGGGCCTGATAAGGGAAACGATTGGCTGCGTCTTCGGCCAGGAAGCTCCAAACGATCTGGCCGGCTTTGTCGACTTCGATGACCTTGCCGGCCGCTTCCACCGCAATCAGCGTCGTACCGGAAGCGGTTCGCCGGCAGTTTCGCATCCGCATGTTGCCGATGTCGGGACTCTCATAACTCCAGACGACCTTGCCAGCGCGATTGACCTCGATGATTCTGCCGCGCTTCGCGTCGCCGATGACCGTATTGCCATTCTCCAGTCGTTGGGCCGCTACCGGAACTTCCAATCCTTCGGCAGCGCCGTACGTCCACACGACGCGGTGTTCCGGGTCCAGTTCGACAACCCGATGCGCCACGTCGAGGGTCATCAAGACGTGTCCGCCGGGCAATGCCTGAACATCGCGTCCGCGATGGTTCGGCACGCGCCAAAGGATCTTGCCGGAGGGCCACGATAACGCGATCACTTCCCCGCCCGGGCCGTGGTCCGTGATGAGGAGTTGTCTTTCCTTGCGAGCAGCCAGGTGCTTGTCGAAGAACTCCAGCAGCCGCCGCTCGGCCCGGTCAGCTTCCTTGCCTTTGAATCCGTGGCCTGCTCCTTCCAACGTCTCCAGTTCCGACTCCACGCCCGCTGCTTTAAGCCGCTCGTGCAACCAGACGGCCTGTTCGTGGGCCACGTACTTGTCTTCAGTCCCATGAATCGTCAGAACGGGCGCGGCGTTGGGATTAACCCAGTTCAGCGGACTTGCCTTGATATGAGCCAACCGTTCGTGCTCCAGGTCACCGCCCAGGAAGAACGGCAAGACCTGAGCCGCATCGACGCTCTTGCCATACGATTGGGTGAAATCGGTGGGGCCATAGTAGTTCGCGACACAAGCGACGCGGCTGGATTGGTCCAGGTAGGGACCGCTGCCTTCAAACTCGCCGATTCCACCCGTCAAACCGAGAAACAAGGCGAGGTGGCCGCCCGCCGAGCCGCCAACAGCGCCGATCCGGTCGGCGTCAATGCCAAAACGGGCTGCATTGGCGCGCAGAAAGCGCACGGCCGCTTTGACATCGTGCACCGGCGCGGGGAACTGGTCGAGAGGCGAGAGGCGGTAGCTCGTCGTAGCGGCCACGTACCCGTGCTTCGCCAGCCGGATGCACAACGACAGGTAGCTTTCCCGCTTGCCCGCCCGGAACCCGCCACCGTGGATGCACAAGACCGCCGGCAGACGCCCGCTCTGCGTTCGCGGGCGAACGACGTCCATCGCCAGATTGACGGTCTTCGCTCCTGCCGCCGCGTACTCGATGGCCGGCTCCCAGATCACGTCGTCCGGCATCGGCGGAACCGGAGGCTGCTGAGCAGAAGCGAAAGGCGGCGCACATCCCAGCCACGCACAAGCCGCCACGACAAGAAAGACCTCGGGTACTCGCAGCCACCTTCGAGTTGCATTGCTCATGGGTTCACTCAGTTTTGGAGAGTTTCAAATCGGGGAGGATCCAAGCGAAAACCAACGCCAACGGGATCAGAAAACCCACGTAGAACAACGCGACGCGAAAATCGCCCACCTTCGAAAACAATCCGAAGAAGACCGTTCCGAAGGCTGCTGCAATTCGGCCGATGTTGTAGCAAAAGCCAGCGCCCGTTGTGCGCAGCAAGGTCGGGAAAAGGGGAGGCAGATACATGGTAAAGAGACCGAAGACCCCAGAAAACAGACCGATCAGAGCCAGCCAGGCGATCAGAGCACCGTAATCGCGCGGCACGGCATAGGCACCCATAAACGACACGAACATACCCAGGCACATCAATGCAATGGAACGCCGAAACCCAATCAGGCTCGCCAGCCATCCGGCCAGGAAGTTTCCAAAAATGGAGGATGCGATCACGATGAAGAACGACTTGCTCACCAGCTGTTCCCGCTCCTGGACGGTCCAGGAAGCGAGCTCAGGCAGATTGCGCAGATGTTGCTGGTTCCAGAATTGAAACGCCCACCAAGCCGTGAGCGTCAGCGAACACACCAGGATTGTTTTGACGCTGATGGGAAGCACCTCGCCTCGAAACAAATCCAACACGGGAGGGCTCTGGCGAGCCTCCGATTTGGCTCGGTGCCATTCTTCCGGTTCCGGAACAGCCCGTCGAATCCAGAACACCAGTAATGCCGGAAGAATGCCGACCAGAAACACCCAACGCGGATTGTGTCCTGCCATGAAGTAGGTTGTAATACAAGCCAACAGCACGCCGATGTTGACACCGGTTTGCAGGACCGCCGCCACCCACGGCCCCCATCGTTTTGGCCACGTCTCCGACAACAAAGATGACCCTACGGCCCACTCCCCCCCGATGCCCAGCGCCGCTAGGAAGCGAAAGATCAGCAGATGCCACCATGTTTGCGCGAAGGACGAAAGCCCGGTAAAAACCGCGTAGGTGACAATGGTAAGGCTCAATGCCCGGCTGCGGCCCAGCAGGTCACCTACTCGGCCAAAAAAGCTTCCACCGAGCGCCCATCCAATGAGGAAGGCAGCTTGGATCCACGAGCTGTATTGCTTCACCAAAGGGTCTGCTGGACTGCTGGCCAGCAGCAGTTGCATCACAAACGGCGCCGCCACCAGCGTGTACAGGTGCATGTCCAGGCCGTCAAACAGCCATCCAAGCCAGGCAGCAATACCAGACTTCCACTGTTGTGGCGTCAATTCTTGAAGGCTCTGCGCTTCGCGCTTTGGGACGGCAGAAGGCACAGAAACCGGCGGTGTTTGTAGCGATGATTTCACAAGAGCCTCGTGTTCGACACGCGCTCACCGTTGAATGGGGAGCTGTTGAGAATCTGGGAGGACGAGCCTTCGGCTTGCTCGTGGAGGTTGTCCATTTCAAATCTCACCACTGCCAACCCTGTGCGGCCGACCTCCGGCTTGCCAAGCACCAGCAAACTGGTGCCAGACCGCACTGGCATGCGGTACTACGAGCCTATCGATAGCTTCCGTTTGTAGTGAAGCACGTAAGTGCTTCACTTGGCCGCACTGCGTGCGGCACTACTAACGCTCGTAGTACCCAAGCAGTGCGGTCGGCCGGCACTGCGCCACGCGGCAATCCCGGGTCATCCAGCTTCCGGGTCGCACGCTCGTGCGACAACGAAAATATGTCCAATGTCCAGGGCCGCACTGCGTGCGGCACTACGAGCGCCTGAACGTTGCGCGCAGGTCCCCGTGGGGAAATGTACAAACTCCAGAGTCTGTATACTTCAAATATCACAACTTGGGAGGCAAGCCAGGGTCACCGACCCCGGCAGCACTTGCTACAACAGAGGGTGTGGCCGGGATCGCTGACCCCGGATGTGAAGCGCACGCGTGCTTCAAACGGACGCACCGGCGTGCGGCACTACAAACGCATGAGCGTCACGCGCCCGTCCTCTTGCGAAATGTACGAACTCGAGAAGCAGCACTGGCGTGCGGCACAGCAAAAGTCTCTAATCACGGCCGCGGCGGTGCCGGGCTGGATGTTCGCCCGCACCCTCGCGTGAGCGACTCTTCCTTGGGCTTGACATCCGAACGTGGCGGTTCAATCAAGGGGGGAATACGTCCACCGCAATTCAGAGCCAGAGCATTTGCCAATGCTGCCACAGTCCAAAGCGGCAGGCACGGACAAAGCGGCTAGGGAATCTCGTCCTTTGTCCTTATTCTTCCAAGAATCGCATCTGAGGCAAGACACCCTCGGAAGTCTTCTTTGCCAGTAGCTCGTGGTAACGAAGCAAGGTGGCGAGGTCCTTTCCTCTCGCGACTTCATCCTCGATCTTCTTTTCAACCAAAGCCAGGCGCTTTGCAGCTTCGATCGTCGCTTCCAGACGGTCTTGCGGAACCACGACAACTCCGTCTTCGTCTCCAACCACCCAGTCACCCGGATGGACGATGGCCCCGCCGCATTGAACCGGGATCTGCAACTCACCGGAGTACTGGGCTCCGCCTGCGTTGGGCACAACTCCGCGCGCGAAGACGGGCAGTTTGTCGTCGCGAATCTTGTAGAGATCGCGAATCGCCCCATCGATCACCACACCCTGCAATCCTTTCAGCCGGGCCGCCAGCGTGGTGACCTCGCCCCACAACGCCGTGTTGAGTTCCCCCTGCCCGTCGATGACCATTACACTGCCTTTCGGACACGCCGACAGGGCAATTCCTACCATGAGAATATCTGCCGTGTGGACGCGCACCGTCACTGCCGGTCCAGCCATGCGGCAGTTGGCCGAGAGGCACTGGATGTCGTGGTCCATCGCTCCGCCCTTGCCAAGCGCATCGGAAAGCAGAGAGGTACGGATCGTGCGAATATCTTTCAGCAGGCGAGGCGGCACCGCGAGCGCGGCTGGGGATGGTTTGTTCATAGCATCACTTGAGCCGGACTGATGGCTTTGTATTTTCCTTTGTTAGCGGTAATTTCGAAGGCTTCGGGAACAGACTCGATTCCGGAAAGCACATGCGTAATGGTCGGCTTGAGCTGCACGCGGCCCGAGGCGACCAGCCGCACCGTGTATTCCAAATGAGCCGTGGTGCTGATGTCGGGAAACAGGTAACGCAAGCTCCTTTCTCGCAACAGATCGATATCGACTGGAAAGGGCTCGCCAAACCACGACACGCCGATAACCTTGCCGCCCGATCGCACAGCATCAATGGCCTGGGTCAGAGTCTTGACTCCCGAGAGCCCTTGCCGCGGGCTGCCACCGGCGCATTCGAACACGACATCAGCGCCGTTGCCATCCGTCAGATCGCGAATGGCCGCGACGGGATCATCCTGGTTGGCATTGATGGCGACGTCCGCCCCTAATTCCCTCGACTTCTGGCAGGCTTCGTCGCGGATGTCTACGGTAATCATCTTCCCCGCACCACAGTTTCGGGCAACTTGCATGCACTCAAACCCCATGCTGCCTTGGCCGAAGATCGCGACCGTCTCGCCCACCTGGATGCCCGCCGTTTCCACAGCAGCCACGCTGTCGCTGAGCGACTGCAGGCAGGCAGCCTCACTGTGGGAGATCCGGTCGTCGACCTTGACCAGAGCAATCTCCGGGATCAAAGCGTATTCGGAGAAGCAACCGGGCAGGTCGAATCCAATCACCGGCCCTTTGCGGCAGAGTGTGCCTCGATCCGAGAGGCAAAGCGAACAGGACTGGCAAGGAAGCTTCGCGCGCGCTGCGATCCGGTCACCAACTTGAAACTTCGAGACTCCATCGCCAACTTCCACAATCTCGGCGCAGAATTCGTGGCCAAACAGCTGTACCGGGGCCTCGGTTTCAAGTCTTTTCTTGATGCGCTCGTAAGCCAGAGTGCGGATCCCGCGCGCCAGTTGAGCTTCCGTAACGCTCGGCTGGACGCATTGCACCTTGACGACAACGTGCTTGGGTTTACAAGCCGGCACCGGCGTCTCATCCATTCGCAAGTCATTGAACCCATAAAACCGCCATGCTTTCATGAAAGATTTCCTCTTTGGAGAGAAGGCACAAACACAAGACCGTCCGCCGATGAAGGCATTCGATCTCCATTTCCACACGTCTTTGTCAGCGTCGGTTGCGCGACAAGGGGAACCTGGCGTGCCGTCTGAAGAGCTCGTGTTGCAGTCTTCCAACCATCCCCGGGCTCCCAGGCTTGCGATCCGCCGGGGTGACGACCTTCACCGGGAGCGCACGGCCTTCCAGCCCGTGCTGGTGAAGCACTCACGTGCTTCACTACAAACGGAAGCCCTCGACACGCTCGTAGTACCGCACGCCAGTGCGGTCCGACACTCGCTCGCTGGTGCAAGCCGGACGATTGCAATCGTCACAATGGCCGCACGACCGACTGGTTGCGCAAGTAGTCGAACAGAGTTTCCGGACTCAACACGCCCCCACCCAAGCCACTCAGGTTCACGCCACCGTAGGGAATGCCATGCACGAAGACGTTGTGCGCATTAATCCAACCGTTGCCCGCCACCAGCGACTCCACCACTCGGTTGGCCCGGTCCAGATTCTGGCTCCAGACGCTATTCGCTAATCCGTACTTCGAGCGGTTGACGATGTCGATGGCTTCGTCCTCCTCCTTAAACTTCAGCAGATACGGCACAGGGCCGAAGATCTCTTCGCGGGCCGCGATGTTGTCTGGCGAACCGGCCAGCACGGCTGGCTTGACGTAGAATCCATCCGGCTTGCCGGGAACTTCCGCTTCGCCTCCTGGCACCACGGCGTCCGCTCCCTCTTGGCGGGCTTTCTGCAGGTAGCCCAGAACGCGGTCCTTCTGTTTCTGGCTGACAACGGGCCCCATCTGCGTCTGCGGATCGTTCCAGTAGCCGATTTGAACAGTGGCCATGCGTGACCGCGTCCGATCGATGAATCGGTCGTAAATGGATTCATGCACCAGCCAGCGGGTCGCCGTGCAGCAGACCTGACCCGTGTTCAACGTCACGGCGCCGCAAAGTGCATCCACCGTGGTATCGACATCGACATCGTCAAAGACGACGGCCGCCCCTTTGCCACCGAGTTCCAGCTTCACTGGAATCAAATTTCGTCCGCACGACTCGGCGATGAGACGCCCCACCTCGGGCGATCCGGTAAACGACATGCGGCTCAGCCCCGGATGCTTGGCCAGCGCGTCTCCTGCCGTTGTCCCCAAACCGGGCACGACGTTCACCACACCATCGGGAATTCCCGCTTCTTTGACCAACCGCGTCAGGTAAAGCGTCGACAATGGCGTGTCTTCAGCGGGTTTGATCACCACCGTGTTGCCCGCTGCCAGAGCCGGCGAAATGCCCCAGCCAACCAGAAGAAAGGGGAAATTCCAGGGGAAGATGAAGCCGCACACGCCGTAGGGATGCCGCACTACCCGCGCCTCGTGCTTGGAAGCCGCAATCGGTGTCTTGTACTGAATATGGACCGCCAGATCGGTGAAATAGCGAAGGGTCGCCGAGAAATTCTCGATGTCCCAGGTGGCCTGCCCCAAAGGCTTTCCCACGTCCAGCGATTCGATCTCGGCTAGGATAGGCTTGTGCTTCTCGACGAGATCGGCGAGTCGATGAAGATACACTCCGCGGACATTGGGTGTCATTTGGGCCCAGCCTGACTTGCGGAAAGCCTGCGTGGCCGTTTGCACCGCCTGGTCGACATCCTCCTTCTCGGCGTCGTAGACAGCGCTCAGGACAGATCCCGCGCCAGGATCGAGCGTTTCAAAAGTTTGCTCCTTGCTGGAAGCGAGCCACTTTCCTCCGATGAACAATCGGTGAGGCCCCTCGGACAGGAACGCCTCGACTGCGGAAGAACGTTTGCTGGTTTGTGTTGCTGGCATAACTCCTCCTTGCGGTTCTATGGAACGAATTCGACTCTAACAAGCCACGAGTTCGGCTCTTAGGGTCCTGCTGGCGCTGGTCCTTGCTGCTGCGCTCGTTCCTGTCGTCAGATCATCATGCTAAAAGGCGCGACAAGAGCGACGGACCATCCCATTGAGCCGTGAGACAACATTCCTTTTGTGGCGTCTGTTTCTATTCCCAGTATTCCGGCAGGGGCAACTTCGACAACAAGCCGCCATCGACGACCAGAGACGCACCGGACACATAGTCCGCGTACGAAGAGGCCAGAAACAAGGCAATCTTAGCGATGTCTTCGGCAGTGCCCAGGCGCTGGAGTGGAATCGCCTGGGCCATACGCCTAACGACAGCCGCGGCGTTCGGCATGGTGTCCAAAGTTCGATCCATCATCGACGTGTGGATGCCGCCGGGACAAATCGCATTCACCCGAATTTTGTGTTTCCCGAACTCACGGGCCATGTCCCGCGTCAAGGAGAGAATAGCTCCTTTGGCTGCAGCATACGGAGAGACTTGTCCTGTGGTGGCCAACGCCTGGACAGAGGATAGATTCACGATGCTCCCCTCTCCCGCTCGTATCATAAACGGAATCGCCTGCTTGGAACAGAAATACACGCTATTCAGATTGACGGCCAGTTGGCGATCCCACTCGGGCGACTCGAACTGAAGAAAATCCTTGTACAGCTCGACGCCCGCATTGTTGATCAGAATATCGATACGGTTGAAAGCGGCCGCAACCTGCTGGAACGCAGCGGCCACTTCCTTCTCGATCCCGACATCCGCCACCAAGGCCAAAGCCTGGGCGCCGCTCTGCTGGATTTCGGAAGCAGCCTTTTGGACTCCGGCGGCGTTGTGGTCGATGAGTGTCACGGACGCGCCGTGTTCTGCAAACGCCGCTGCAGTCGCTCTGCCAATGCCCGAAGCCGCTCCGGTGACGACTGCGATCTTTCCTTTGAAGTTCATATGACCTCTGAATGACTCGTTAAGAGACCTTGGAGGCAACGGACGAGATTTTAGCAGGTAAGGAAGGGCTCGTGAACAGTTTCAAGTGCAAGATCTCGTGGAGAGCAGACATTTTCCCCCGTGGCTTCGAATACAACTCAGAGCGGCGATCGCTCTCGTTGCTCTGCGGCTCAGCACGAGCTTCCGGCCGTGGACGCACGCGTTTGGCGGAGCCGAAACGCTGGGAACCCGATTCAAGCTTTGCTCTGCCGGCCATCACTTTTGCCGAGACTTACTGCGTGGGCTCTTTGAGCTTCAGCAGCTGGTTGGTTTTCACGTGGGACAACTTCTGGACCCTTCCCGAAGGCCAACGGATTTCCAACTCGTCTACAGAGGCCCGGGAGCCGGCTCCAAAGTGAACGCGCAGATCGCTGTGTGACGCATAGCTGGAGCCGGACTTGATCTCACGAATGGCCCGATAACCGCGGTCGCGCAAGCTCAGGCGAGACCCGATCGCCAGCCGGTTCGAAGCAGTTCCTTCGCATTGGACTTCGAGCCAGGCGCGCCGGTTGCCGCCATCGTTACGCAGCAGGGTTGGGGGGCCATCGAGGTTGTTGACCACGACGTCCAGATCGCCATCGTTGTCGATGTCTCCGTACCCGCCGCCCCGACCCAGGCCTGGCTGTTCCAAGGCTCGCCCCCAGCGTCCTTTGACTTCCGCAAACATCTTGCCTTGCTGATTCTGAAACAGCAGCTTGCGCTGCTTATACTTGAGTCCCATGTCGAAGCGATCGGCCTGGGAGTACAAGTGTCCGTTCACAACAAAAATGTCCTCCCAGCCATCGTTGTCGAGGTCAGCGAAGAACGTGCCCCAACCCACGTAAAGCCATGTGGTCTCCCCGTGGCCGAGAGCGTAACTCCTAAGACCAAAGCTTCCGCTGCCCGAGTTCACCGCAAGCTGGTTGGTCTGGTATGACGAATTGGTGTAATAGAGGTCAAGCCAACCATCGTTGTTGAAGTCTCCGAAGTCCGCGCCCATAGAGCCTTCTTCAACGCCATTCTCGTCGAAGGCCACGCCCGCAAGGACAGCTGATTCCTCGAACTCTCCCTTGCCACGGTTGCGGTAAAGCAAGTTCGGTGTGAGATCGTTCGCGACGAAAATGTCGGGCCAGCCATCGTTGTCGTAGTCGGCCACCGAAACGCCCATGCCATACAAGGCATCGGGGTCGATGCCCTTCTGTTCCGTCACGTCCTGGAAGCGTCCCTGGCCGTCGTTGAAATACAGCCTGTCACGTTCACCCGGCAAGCCTCGTGGTCCGCAGAACGCCTCGAACCCGCGGTAGGTGCAGCCCGCACCGCGCTGGGGAAGACGCCTGAGGTCGTAGGTGAGGTAGTTCGCAACATACAGATCGAGATCGCCATCGCGATCGAAATCGGCAAACGACGCCGAGACGCTCCAGTTCCTGCTTGCCAAGCCCGCAACGATCGTGATGTCGCGGAACGTGCCGTCGCCCTGATTGTGCAGTAGAGCGTTCGAACCGTAGCCCGCCAGGAAGATGTCCTCCCAGCCATCGTTGTCCACGTCTCCGATGACGGCGCCCATGCCCCAGCCTCGTGCCTGAATGCCGGCAGTTTGGGTCACATCGACAAAGCCACCACGTCCGTCGCCACGAAACAGGGCGCTCATTGGGCTGCCACCCTTCAAGAACTGCTCGACCGTCGAACCCCGCACCAACAGCAGGTCCAGCTTGCCATCGTGGTTGTAGTCGAAAAAAGCCAAGCCGCCGCCCATGGTCTCGACGATGTGGGTCTTGGCGAGGCTGCCCTGAATATTCCGGAAGGCGGCGAGCCCACTCTGCTGTGTCACATCGACGAACGTGGGATGGATCCCCGGCTGCGAGGCAAGATACTGCGTTCCGAGCAACAACGCGAACAGAACCACCCATGAGGAGAGCGCTTGAATCATCGTAGAACCCAAATTATGCACCGAATCAGCCTTTTGGTTTGGTGCTTGGTGCATAAAATTGTATGCACCAAGACTGGGCAGATACTTTTGGTCGGCGCTGAGTCGTGAAAACGGGCATTGGATGAAGCTTTTC
>VFZK01000051.1 GCA_016871215.1 Acidimicrobiia bacterium
CGACCAGTTCCAGTTGGCTCAATCTGGTGGAACGCTGGTTTGCCGAATTGACGTCCAAACGAATCCGCCGTGGTTCATTCCGCAGTGTCCCCGACTTGATCAAGGCGATGGAGGAGTTTTTACAGGTGTGGAATGAAAAGCCGAAACCCTTTGTTTGGACAGCCACGGTCGAATCCATCGTGGCAAAACTCTCGCGGTGTCGTCAGACTCTTGAGCAAATTCAGCCCGGTTGTACTCAACCCAGAACCAGAAAACCTCAAAACCAACTGTCCATCTAATTCTTGGACACTACACTAGCAGGAAGACAAATTTCCAGGCTGTCGGCCTTTCCGGAGCTCCGGCCTCGAGCAAGCACTCGGTCGGCCAAGAGCCAGATAAGGCTTAGAAAGTGAGCCACCCTCAGTTTGGAATCGCCGACGCGCGAACAGTGGCGGCGTCTCCACCGGGCAAGGTATCGACGATGAGCTGCGGGTCCGAAATCAGGACCTTCGTGCGCGGAGGAACTGAATGTGTGAGCCAGACGTTGCCGCCCAAGACCGAGCCTTTGCCGATGACGGTGTTTCCGCCCAGCACGGTGGCGCCTGCATAGATCACGACATCGTCTTCGATGGTAGGGTGCCGCTTCTTTCCCCGAATCACCCGGCCGGTCTCATCGCGCGGAAAGCTCAGCGCACCCAAGGTGACGCCCTGGTAGAGCTTCACGTTGTCGCCGATCTCGGTGGTTTCGCCGATCACGACTCCGGTCCCGTGGTCGATGAAGAAGTAGTTGCCGATCGTCGCTCCCGGATGAATGTCGATACCTGTCTTCGAATGCGCCAGTTCGGTCATCATGCGCGGCAACAGCGGAACGCCTTGCAGGTGAAGCTCGTGAGCCAATCGATAGCTCATGATGGCAAAGATGCACGGATAGCTGAAAATGACCTCGTCGTAACCGCGCGAAGCTGGATCTCCTTCGTAAGCGGCCCGCACGTCGGTGGCGAGGGCGTGCCGCAGATCGGGGATCTTCTCCAGAAATCGTACCGTATGGGTCTCGGCAACTTCTTCGCAGTGGCCGCAGATGCTCTCGCAGACGTTCTGAGCGAGCTGGCAATCATGGCGGATGCCGCGATAGATTTCTACCGCCAGCAGTTCGTAGGCTGTCTCCAGGCTGTCTGCCACGTGGTATTTGATGCTATGGGAATCGAGGCCTTTCTTGCCGAAGTAGCCGGGGAAAATCACTTCCTGCAGGATCTCGACAATTTGCACCACGTTCTGATGCGACGGTAGTGCAGTCGGGTCCAAGTGTTGCAGCGGCACCTCGCAACGCCCGTAGGTAGCAACAATCTTGTCGGTAATCCCCGGCAGTTGATGCTTCAGCATGCTCCGTTTCATACAGCCCTCCTGTCATCCAGAGGAGTCTGAAGAGCTGATTTTTGCGGAAACCGCCAAGGTTGTCAAACGAACGAGCGTGGCGACAGGGTCCCGTCAAAGTCTCGTAAGTCGTTGAGTCGAGGTCGAGCCCTTGCTAACGCGCGGGCTACTGATTTGGCCCACGCGGTTGTTCAGCAGCCCGACCGTAAGGGAGGGCTCACGACTTTGACGGGACCCTGGCGTGGCGAAAGCCAAGCCCCGGTTGGATCTCCAGCGGGGAGAGTGTCGTGCTCCCAATACACGGGCGAACCAAGCCCGGTGTCACTGAGCCCAGAATTCCGCCAGAGCACGCCGAAAATCCTGCGTCTCGAGCTCAGCGGGCGAAGACTGGTACCAGTCTCTAGGCAGGAGGCGGGAATAGTTCTCGTAGGCGAAGCGCTTGTCGAGCAACACAATGACGCCCCGGTCCGTTTCCGATCGCACGATGCGCCCGGCCGACTGCACCACGCGGTTCATTCCCGGATAGAGGTACGCATACTCGAAACCCTTCGAATAAGCCTCCTCATAGAACTGCCGCATCAGCTCTTGCTCGAACGAGACCTTCGGCAGGCCCGGCCCAACCACGATCGCTCCGACAGCCAGCTCTCCCGGATAGTCGACGCCTTCAGCGAAGATGCCGCCCTGGACCGCCAAAACGAGATGCGGCTTGCCGGGTTCCCTGAGCCGCTCCAGCAGTGCGTTGCGCTGATGGTCGAGCATGACACGGTCTTGAATGAGAAGTTCAGAGTCCCTCGGCCTCAGCAGCCGGGACACCTCTTGCAGAAACTCGAAGCTTGGGAAGAAGGCGAAGTAGTTCCCGGGGCGAATGGAGACAACGTCCTCGATGATCCGGGCAATTCTTGGAAAGTGGGTGGCACGCTGCCGGTAGGAAGTGGAGACTTCAGGGACGATGAGGATCTTACGGTTCTCGCGGGGAAATGGCGACGGCAGTGCAAGCAGCTCCGCGTCGCGATCGAACCCCAGCACGTCGCGGTAGAACTCCATGGGTGCCAGCGTGGCCGACATGGCGATGACTGAGCGGTATTGTTGGTTCACCCTCCGCAGTTGGCGCGCGGGATCGACGCAAACGATCTTCATGCGAGCCGGCCCGCCTTCGGTGCTCAGCGTGTGAAGCATCTCGTCTCCCTCGAGCGACACCCCCTGGCAGAAATCGGCTATTGCGTAAAAGCAGTGCAGCAGGCGGTCTTCGTCCTGAACGTGTCCGCTCTGGCGTTGGTAGACCAGGTAGCGCTTCATCAATTCGTCCAACTCGAGGCGCAGGTCAGCAAATGTCTCTCGATCGAATGACACCACTGCGTGGCCAGACTCGCAGGCTTCCGGATAGGAGGCCAGATAGTCTGAGAAGAGCTGCTCGATGCGCTTCAAGAACTCGTCCAATCGGCCGAGGAAAGACTGCGAAGGAGGACGTGCGCCCGCGACGGACGGATCGTCCCAGGCAAAAGCCGGCTGTGCATCCTGTTCGCAGCCACCGCCGAGCTGGGGCTGAAGGCTTCTTCGCAACGCCTCGACCGGGCTCAACGCCAGTTCCGGCGAATAGTATTCGCGGGCGCGCGCGTAGAGGTTGTGGGCTTCGTCGACAATGAGAATCGTGCGGCCGGGGTCCACGGTTTCCAGGCGTTCAGCGGCCGAATCGTAGACATAGTTGTAGTCGCAAACCGTCACGTCCACCCGGCTCAGCATCTCGAGCGACAGCTCGAACGGGCAAAGTTCCTGCTCGACCGCGGCGGCATAGACCCTCTCAGGAGTGATGAGCCCTTCGACCAGCAAGTTCTCTCTCACGCCTGATTCTTCCAGCTTCTGGAAAAAGGCGCGTGCGTACCGGCAGCGCGATTCATGGCAAAACACGACATCGTTAGCGCAGATCTTCTCCTTCGCACGCAGGACCAGGCCGCTGAACACGGGCACTGAGAACGATGCAGAAGAGAGCGGGTCTGGCCCCAGATTCCACAAGCGCAACGTGTCGGCCACAATTCTCTGTTGCGTTGTCTTCGAGGTCAGAAAGAAAACCGCCAGGCTATTTTGGACGGCAAAACGCAAAGCGGCGTACAGTGCAGCAACGGTCTTGCCAATGCCGGTGGGCGCCAACACCAGCAGCTGGCTGCGCCGCTCCAGCGCGGCCGTGACCGCCGTAACCATCCGGTCTTGATGCCTGCGCATCTTCGGAAACGGGAAAACAATCGAATCAGCACGCGCCTGCTTCAGTGCTCGAAAGCGGCACGCCTCCTCGTGGCCGTCAACAATCTGCTTCAACCGCCGGCGAATCAGCGATTCTGCGGTCTCGGCATCCGGCAGGATTTCCAGCGGCCGAATCTCCTCTGGCTCGCAGCGAATCAAAACGAGCCGTCCCAGAAGCGGAGCACCGGGATGCAGCTGGCTCCACAAATAGAGGTAGATTTTCAGTTGCAGCACATGCGCTAGCGGCACCGATTCCGCACTCAGGTCCGGTGCGAAAGTCAGGACAGACTTCACCTCCTCGATGACGGTCCGGCCGTTGTGCTCATAGACTCCGTCGATCCGGCCCTGGATCTCGATCGCGTAGCGGCTGAACTGCGTGCTGTACCGCAGCGTGTGCTCTCGAAGATACGACTCGTGCTTTGACGACTGAGCCTCCTGGTAGGCCGCGTGGACTTCCCTGCCCATCTCATGGCGCGCTGCCACGAGCGGCGAGAGATTCAGGCTTCCGCCCACCGCTTCAGGCCCGCAAAGATCGCGCACACTGAGCGAGATGGTCCTGGTTTCATCGTCAATGCGGATGGACATGAACCGTTGGATCGTGGTTGGTCGACAGGGAACTCTTCTGTCGTTGGTGTGGCGTCAATCCGGCCTCAGCCGAGGGGAACCGCTTCGTCATCATCCGTCGCCAAGCCCTATCGTGGGCGGCGAAACTGCGAAGTTCTGGCGCACCATCGGGCATCGTCGAAACCCTCACCGCCCGAACTCCGCCAGTAGCTCACGGGCGTGATAAATGTTCTTCAGGACTTCGACGATCCCTTCGGAATGTACGGCGATGGCACGGCCGCGCTGGTCTTCGTACTGAAACGTCCAGGCTAGAGAATGAAGGTTGCCGTCGAAGATCAGACCTACCAGCTCGCCGGCTCGGTTCACCACCGGGCTGCCTGAATTTCCACCCGTAGTGTCCGTCGTCAGGACGAAGTTCAGCGGCTTGCTCAAATTCAGTCCTGCTTTTCCGTCCATCCACCGTGGCGGCAGCCGATAGGGAGGCTTGTGCCCAAACTGCGACGCCCGCTCGTAGAGGCCAGACAACCGGGTTGCCCAGGGAATGCCGGCGCCTCGATCAGCATAACGCAGCGGCTGGCCATAACTCAGCCTCAGAGTAAACGTGGCATCCGGATAGGTCGACTTCCCTTTCAGAGCGAACAGCGCCTTTGCGATGAGAGCGTAGTTGAGCCTCTCGACTCCTTGCACGCTGTCTTCGTAGCGCTTCCGGACGGCCTGTGCGTCTTCGTCGACGCGAATTGCCAGCCGTATCATCGGATCGCTGGAAGATCGAATCGCCTCTGCCCCGCCCTCAGCCAGTTCCCTGCGCAACGAAACTTCTCTGAGGCGGGTTCCAGAAACAAGCTCTTCCGCCACAAGTTGCGGCTGTCTGCCCTCCAAAGCTGCCTGTGCGGCTTTGTGGTTTGGCCCCAACTGCTCAGCCAAGAACGCCAGCGATCCGGCGAGCTTCGCCTTTTCGAGCGGTTCATGAATCGGCGCCGGCGAAAACAGGTCAAGCTCCAGCGAAGGCAGCCTGGCGTCGGTGTATTCGCGCAGCCGCTCGCTGTTGGGCTTCTGCTTTTCGGCCGCCAAGCGCACCAGCGTCCGAGCGATCTCGAACAGCCTGGAATTAAAGCCGGTTGCCCCTTCCAGCAGTGTTCTCTCTCGGTACAGTCCGGCCAGGGTGGTCTGAGCCTGGGCAATCTCGTCCCAAGCAGGGCCATAGGCCAGCTTCATGGCAGGATCTTTTTCCACACGGCTCCGCAGCTCCCGTTCCGCTGCCTGCTTGCGATGCAGCAGTGAGGCATCGCGCAGTCCTTCCAATTCTCCGCCAATGGCTTTCAAGCTGTTCTGTACCGACTGAATCTCGTCGCGAACGACGCGGGCGTTTTCGTCGCTTTGGCTGCTGAAGCGCAGCAGCACGGAAAGCTCGCGTCCCAGGTGCTCCAGGATGAAGGGGTATCCCCTGTCGCGCAAATGTTCCAGCCGGGCTGCCGTGTTCATTCGATGGGTTGTGCCGGGATGCCCCATGACAAATACAAGCTGCTTTTCCTTTGGCCCGTTCCGGCTCCACTTCAGGAAATGCGGCTGTGGCGCCGGCTTGCCGCCCTCGTAGACGCGCACGAAGGCAACGTCGAAGTTGTACCTGGGATAGGTGAAGTTGTCTGGATCGCCTCCAAAGAATGCCGTCTCGAACTCCGGCGCAAACACCACCCGCACGTCGGTATAGGTTTTGTACTTGTAGAGATTGTAAACACCTCCCTGGTAAAGCGTGACGACGTCGCAGCGCAACCCGCTCGCCGCTGCGCACTGCTTTTCAAGCCTGGACATGACAGCTCGCTGCGCTGCGAACGACTCGGCAGCGCTCATCTCGCGACGAATCTCCTGGTTGACCTGCGATGTCACATCCTCGATGGCGGTTAACACGTTCAGCTCCAGGTCGGGACATTTGCCCTCCCGGTCGCGCGTCGCCGCATAGAAACCGAGGCGTTGATAGTCTTTCTCCGGAGAGCTCAACTTCTGAATGCAGTCAGCTGCGATGTGGTAGTTCGTCATCACCAGGCCGTCGGACGATACGAACGAACCGGAGCCTCCGTTGTTGAAGCGCACCGAACCCAGTCGCAGGTGCTCCAGAAAGGCCTCGCTCGGTTCGAACCCATAGCGCTGCTTGATTCGCGCTTTCGGAACGTTGTCCAGCGTCCACATCCCTTCGTCGGCGCGGCATGGCAACGCCATCCACAGCGCGTGCCAGACGGCAAAAAAAACCGAGACACGCCAAGTTCTGTAACAGCTCATCGAAGGTTCTCCTCGGGAACACGATCTCAGCCGAACCGGCAGAGGCCACCACTGCGCGCACCCAAGAGGATAGTCGCTTTTGGCAGGGAACTCCAAACGGGTTGTGAAACGGGTTGTGAAGCAGACCCGATTGGAAGCCCCCCACTCGGCAAGTTGGGTGTTCTGCACTGCGAAACCAGCGGGGTCTTGTCTTCCGGGGGCAGCCAGATGGAGCGGATTCACTCCGGAGGCGTTGGGCCCGGGGGCGACGTGGTGGCTTTACTGGACGCCGCCCAAGCTGGAGCCCAGACTGGAGACCCATGCCGCAAATTCGAAATCCTGGTTGATCCGAACCAGCACCTGTGAGAGTTTGAAGCACTTGCCGCGCGCTGATTCGTTCGCTCTGGATGAGCGTGCCAGACACTCGTGCGAACGCGCACGACTTCGGTGCCTTGCATATCACCCACTTCCGGACAGATTTGGGAGAAGACCAATGCCAAAACGGATGATTCTGATTGCTTGCTTTGTGCTGCTGTTCATCTACGGCATCGTGGCGCAGCGCCGCCACGTGGAGGCAATCGAGATTGGCCGGCAAAACACGGAACTCTTGCCGCAAGGAAAGGAGGCCGATGGCATCGTCGGCGACTTCGTGTTGCGCAATAACCGCGTGGAGGCGCTGATCTCCGGCAGCATGCCACTGCGTCGAGCCAACATGAGCACGGAGTACGGCTTCGTGACGCAAGGCTGCCTTTATGACTTCGACCTGCGCGGTGAGTCGAACGATCAGCTCACGGCGTTTCGTCCCGGAGATTTCGGCGGAGAGATTTCCCACGTGCGGATCGTCGACGACGGTTCGAACGGCGCGGCCGTCATCGAAGCGGTACGCACCGCCGCGAAGGGAGAAGGCTTCTACACACGGCACGAGTACCGCCTGGAGCCGGATTGGCGGCACATCCTGGTCACCTCCACCTACCGTAACGAAGGGCCCGATCCGAAGGAAGTCACGCCGCGGCCAGCATGGAAAGGGCTCGTCGACGAAAAGCAAGCCGGCGTCATCCGCGTCGGCGATAGCGTCGATGCATTCGACAAGCGCGCTTACGCGTGGGGACCTGCTGATGGCACAACCGACCTGCCCGAGAAGATTTCGCTCAAGCCTCGGGAAGAAAAGGTGTACCGGGTTGTTTTCGCCGTGTCCGACTCCCCACTGGCGGCTTTTGGTGTGCTGGCTGGGCTCAAGGGCAATACCGGCGAGGTCACGGGCACTGCGCGCGATCCGACGGGTTCTGCCCCGATCCACGCGAGGCTGCTGGTTTCCGTCAATGGTGAAACTCTGCCGCATTATCCGGACGCCAGCGGCAAATTCTCCGTCCGCTTGCCCGCCGGCAACTACCGGCTTCGTTTTGAAGACATTGGCCGCGACCCGCTGGAACGCTCGGTCTCGGTCCGCGCGAACCAGACCACCTCGCTCAACCTGGAAGCTTCCGCAGCCTCGGCAGTGCGTGTCGCAATTCGCGACGAGACGGGAGGGTTCTCGCCGGGCAAAGTGCAGTTCTTGGGGCTCGACGGGACGCCGGATCCTGACTTCGGCACCGACTACCGTGCGCACGGTAACAATCATCAGTACCAGACGCATGACGGACGCTTCACCCAGCAGATTTCGCCGGGGAAGTATCTCGTGCGCGTCACGCGCGGCCCGGAGTTCGATCTGTTCGAAACCACCATCGATGTGGTGAAAGGTCAGACCGTCGACGTGAACGCAGAACTCAGACGGACCGTCAACACCACCGGATGGGTCAGCGCCGATTACCACGCCCACTCGACACCCAGCGGCGACAATTACTGCAATACAAACGACCGCCTGATCAACTTCGCCGCCGAGCATATCGAATTCGCACCGACAACCGAACACAACCGCATCTACGACTGGAAGCCCCACATTGAGCGGCTGGGTCTCGGCTCACGGATCAAGACGGTGAGCGGGATTGAGTTGACCGGCAGCGGCCAGCACTTCAATTCGTTTCCCTTGAGACGCGACCCCTACGCGCAGGACGGCGGAGCGCCAGTCTGGGATTTCGATCCGCGCATCAACGCCATCGTGTTGCGCAGTTGGGGAACGCCGTCGCTCGAGCCAGGCGGTTCGCGCTACGACACCGGCATCAACGCACGGAATCGGGTCGCGCTGTTCGGCGGCGGGCCCGGCCGCTGGGTGCAAGCCAATCATCCAGACGTCGGCACGGTATTTTTCGACCGCGACCAGGACGGAATCCACGACGGCGGTTTTGTTGGCTTCGAGCGGCTGATTGACGCAGCCGAAGTTTGGAGCACGGAAATTCTCAACCTCAACCCTGCCTACGAAGGGAAAACCGCGCAGGGCGTGATGCAGGTCCCTAATCGGACCTTCGGCTGGCTGCAGATGCTCAACCAGGGCCGGCATGTCTGGTGCGTCGCCGTCAGTGACGCCCATCGCATTTTCGGCAACGGCGTCGGGAATTGGCGTACCTATGTGCCCAGTTCTACCGACAACCCGCCCGAAATCAAATCCGAAGAGTTGATCCGCAACTCTAAAGCCGGCCGCATGATGATCACGAATGGGCCGTTTCTGGAAGTCACGACCGGAGACGGGCTGCCGATCGGCTCGACGATCATCGCCGAGGGTTACGTCGATTTGAAAATTCGCGTGCAGGCGCCGAACTGGATCGCGGTCGACCGCGTGCAGGTTCTGGTGAACGGCCGCCAGCCCGAGCAATACAACCTCCGCAAGGCGTCGCACCCCGGAATGTTCAAGAATGGCGTGCTGCGCTTCGACGAGACCGTGCGGATCCAATTACAGCAAGACGCCCATTTGATCGTGGTCGCGGTAGGTGAAAGCGCCGATCTCAGCAAGGGCTGGGGCAAGAATCCGCAGGGCGCCATGCGCCCGACGGCCTATACAAACCCGATCTACGCCGACATTGACCACAACGGATTTCAGGCCAGTGGCGACACGCTGGGCCACCCGCTCATGACCTCGCCCGCACGCCGATGAGATTCGACGGTGGAAGGAGGCGCAAAGCAGGAGCGGATGCTGAACCTAGTGGACGATTTTCCGGCAGCCCCGTGCCTGGGCTGCTGATGGAATGTTTCGCTTCAAATTCTTGGAGGCATCCCCTCATGTCTCGACTCTTGACTCGCCGGAGCTTTCTGCAGAATACCGTGGCTGCCAGCCTCGGCATTCTCTCTCACTTCAACACGTTCGCATCGTCGAAACTGGGTAGAAACAAGATTACAGATGTCAAAATCATGCTGCTGCAGGGCCCGGGGCGCAGCTACACGCTCGTTCGCATCGACAGCGATTCCGGGCACTCGGGTATCGGTGAAGCCTACGGCAGCCCGGGTGTTGGCGTTAAAGAAGGCATCGTCGTGTTGAAGCCGCTCTTGATTGGCAAGGATCCGCTCGACATTGAGGTGATTTATGCGATGGCGGATCCGCGACGAACCGACGGTTCTGCCCACATGCTGCTACGGGCCATGAGCGGAATCGAGATGGCGCTTTGGGACCTGGCAGGCCATATCCTCAGCCAACCTGTAGCCAAGCTGCTAGGCGGGCGTTTCCGCGACAAGATAAGAATGTACGATCACGCCGCGCCCGGAGATATGCTCGACAAGAGATCCTGTCGCGAGTGGGCGGAGCGGGTGAAAGCCGATCCGAGCGGGTTCACGGCCCATAAGTTCGGCTTCCCACGGACGACACCAGCCACCGATAGGGCTCGCGACCTGGCCAACCGTATTCTGACTCAAAAGGAACTCGACCAGGCGCGCCGAGGTTTTGAAAACTGCCGCGAGGCTTTGGGCTGGGAACACGACATCCTGGTTCATTGTCACTGGGAGTATGACGTGCGGACGGCTATTCAGATTGCCGAAGCCGTGGCGCCTATCAAGCCGTTCTGGCTGGAAGACCCGTTGGTTATCGACTATTCGGAAAGCTGGAAGCGACTCACCGAAAGTTCACCGGTCCCGATCTGCACTGGCGAGAACCTTGCCCGGCGGGAAGGCTTCAGAGACTTCATCATCAACTCGGCGATCGATATCGCTCATCCAGACCTGCGCAACGCGGGCGGTTTTCTGGAGACCAAGCGCATCGCCGATCTGGCACACATCTGGGGCATACCGATGGCTACTCACAACACGGGCAGCCTGATCTGCACCTTGGCGACTGCTCAGTGGGCCGGCTCCATTCGCGACTTCACGGTCTCGGAAACCATTACGGGTAAAGGCGGCTGGATGGATCAAGTGGTGCTCTGCGACACACCACCCATTCGCGACGGTTGCATTACACTCACAGACAAACCCGGCATTGGTGTCGAACTGAATCCCGATGTTGTAAGGGCTCACTTGGCGGAAGGCGAGCAGTGGTGGGGCTAGTCCAAATCAAAGGTAAATTGCGGACAGGATCACGTGTCAGGAGTCTTTCTGTATGTCCGACCAGGAGAGGTGACAAATCGTGCCCATCGGAATACTCGCAGGGACCGGCTTAGAAGGGAGTGGCTTGGCGTTGCGACTTGGCCAGGCCGGATTTCCGGTAGTAGTCGGATCGCGCTTAGCGAACCGCGCTATCGAGAAGGCAAAGCAGCTTACTGGAGATCTCGCAAAAGCGGGTTTTCCTACGGTGATCAGCGGAGCCGCAAACTCTGAACTTGCTTCAAATTCGGACTTGATGCTTCTAACGGCGCCATTCGAGCACGCCGCAGATCTGCTTAAGTCCTGCCAGTCGACGATGACGCCCGGCAGCGTCTTAGTCGATGCGACAGTTCCTCTCGTGTTTCAGGCGGGTAGGGTTGAGTTACGAGAATTGAAAGTGGGTTCCGGGAGCGAATACCTAAGGCAATTTTTGCCAGAGAGTTGTGAACTGGTGGCGGCTTTCAAAACCATACCGGCCCATGTTCTTGTGGATATCGATAGACCACTCGATTGTGACCTATTCGTATGCAGCGACTCGCAGCAGGCAAAGAGCCGAGTGATCGAAATCGCATCACGCATCCCAGGTTTGCGTCCGCTTGACGCCGGCAGCTTAAGACAGGCGCAGACTCTGGAACGCATGACTGCCTTGGCAGTCGAGATCAACAGACGCTACAAGGTGAAGTCAGCCAGATTCCGTGTGATTGGAGTATAGCTTCATCAGTCATCGGAAGAGGTCGTGTTCGGGGTCGCGAAGCAAGTGCTGCGCCGCGCCTTCACCAGCCTGGAAGTCAAAGCCGCGGATGAGGCAGGCGGGAACTTGGGCGTTCTTGCGGAAGAGCAGGCCGGCCGCGGCGGCAAGCTGGTCGGCTTCGGCCACGAGGGTGGCGCGGAGCTTGTAGCCGTGCGGGTCAGACTGTTCGCGGTAGTCGCGCAAGGCGGCCAAGCCGTGAACTCCGATGGCCACGTCGACGAGACCTTCTCGCCAGGGGCGGCCGAAAGTGTCTGAGATGATCACGGGCAGGCTAACGCCCTTGGCGGCTTCCACGGCACGGGCGATGTCTGCAGCCGAACGGTCGGCATTCACCGGCAACAAGGAGGCGGTTGCGCCGCCGTCCACGTTAGAGAGGTCAACACCGCCGTTTGCACAGACGAAGCCCTGATGCGTTTCGACGATCAGGACACCACCGTCCATGCGGACAATGCGCTTGGTCTCGCGGAGGATGATCTCGACGAGCCGGGCATCCTTGCCGCCCAGCCTCTTGGCGACGTTGGCAGCGAACTGAGACGGCTGGACCGAATCGAGACGCGCCAGCCGCCCTTCGGACTTGGAGACCACCTTCTGGGCGACGACGAGGAGGTCGCCTGGGTGCAGCGGTCCGGCTAGAGCGCGCGCGATCAGTTCGCCCAGTGCGTCGCCGGGTTTCACTTCCGGAATACCAGTCACAGGCAGCAGTTGGATCACGCCAGCCTCCGTTCCAGATTGAAGGTGTCAAGCACGCGGCGCGTCCGGGTGACGCGGTCGATTTCGAGGAAGCGGCGTAGCTCGACGGGCGAATCGAGGTCGAGGGCGATCTGGTCGTTCCTCATGACGACGAGGGGACAGCCTGTGGACTCGGCTGCGGCCCGATGGGGGAGAAAGCTGTCGTTACCAAACCGCAGCGGAAAAAGCCCGGCGGGACGGCGGACAGCGGCGTTGGTTCCACGCCCGTCCCAGGCGGGAACGAGGAGGGTTCCTTGCGCGGGAGCGCGTTGCACAACTGTAGCAACGTCGCCCGCGCCGAGCAGCGGAATGTCGGCCGGAACGACGAGCGCTCCGCCAGCGCCTCGGGCGATCGAATGCGAAGTGGCAGCCTCGACGGCAGCAGATTCGCCTTGGCACACCGCCTCGATGAGCGGTTCCATACTGAGTTGCGCAGCCTTTTCGGCCACGCGCACATCGCCGGTTACGACAAGCACACGCATGCCTGCATACTCCGCGAAAGCGGAAAGCACATCATCCAGCATGGCTTCGATGAGGAGCGCGCGCTCATCCGGAGTTAGGACCGAGGACAGGCGGATTTTGCCGTCGTGCAGATCCTTGATCGGAACAATGGCCCAGATGTCAGTGAGCGCCAGCATCCAGAGTCTCCTTAGCAAGGTGCTCAGCCATTGATGTATCACTCATCAGGATGTTGGTGAAGACGGGGTGGACGTCCAGCTTTTCAATGTCGCCGGCGAGCGCGGCATCACCCACGTCACACAGCAGTACATCGAGGAAGGACCGGTAGGCCATGGCGACGCCCGCAGCTGTGGTGGGCCAGCCACGCGTAGCCATCAAGCGAGCTGCAGGACCGCTTACGGCGGCCGAGCCGACGACGGGCGAAATAGCGACGGTGCGGGCAGACGTCGTGCTGAGCGCTTCGGTCATGCCCAGAACGCCGAGGATGGGACCGACGCTCGTGACCGGATTGCTGGGTGCGATGACGACGATGGCGGCGTGGTGGATGGCGTCGATGACTCCCGGTGCGGGCTGCGCCGTGGAAGCGCCCTCGAAGCGGACCGCGTGTACCGCGCCCGTGTGTCGGCGACGGACGAAAAACTCCTGGAAGGGGACGTCGCCATCGTCCATGGTGACGATGGTTCGCACGCGAGCATCGGTCATCGGCAAAATGCGGCTGGCGATGCCCCAACGGGCGCAGAGAGCCGCCGTCACTTCGCTTAAGGGCACGCCGGCGCGGAGTCGTTCGGTGCGGAAGAGGTGGGTGGAAAGGTCACGGTCGCCGACGTTAAACCAGCTTGCCTGGCCCAACGCGCGCATAGCATCGCGGCAATGAAAGGTTTCCTCCAACCGGCCCCAGCCGCGCTGGCGATCGAGCAGCCCGCCAAGCTCGTAGCAGATCGTGTCGAGGTCCGGCGAAACGTGCAGACCCCACCACACGAGATCGTCGCCGGTGTTGACGATCACGCTGAGGTCGCGCGGATCGATCGCGCGGACGAGGCCACGGACGAACTTGGCTGCGCCGGTGCCGCCGGCAAGAACGACGACCTTCATGAGAATGCCGCGGCCCGGAAGCGGAATTCGCTCGACTGTGTGATCTGCCTGTAAGATTCGAACATAGGTGCGGCTTCCGGCATTTCGTCTGACTCGCCAAACATTCTGAGGATGCGATAGGTGGTGGAGCGTTCGGCTGGCATCCGGCCGGCCGCGCGGATCCAGCGCCGCATGTCTTGCGGCGCCAGGAAATGGCCGTGGTCTGCACCAGCTGCGGTGGAGATGCTCTCGTTCATCAGCGTTCCGCCAAAGTCGTTCGCGCCCGCCGCCAGGCATTGTGCGGCCAAGGAGGGCCCCTGTTTGACCCACGAAACCTGAACGTTGGCGATGACCCCCTGAAGAACCAGGCGGGACACAGCGTAGACGCGCATCACTTCGTCCTGGGAAGGTCCGGGCCGCACCCCCGGCACAAGAGACCTGGCGTACATCGGCGCCTGCTGATGGATAAAGCTGAGCGGCACGAACTCCGTGAAACCGCCCGTTTCGTTCTGAATGTCGCGCAGCAGCACGAGGTGGCTGGCCAGGTGGCGCGGTGTTTCGATGTGCCCGAACATCATCGTGGAGGAGGTCGGAATGCCCAGCCGATGTGCGGCGCGGATGATGCGGATCCAGTCTGCCGTCGTAATGCGTCCCGGAGAAATCGTGTCGCGCACCTGGTCATCCAAGATCTCAGCCGCGGTGCCAGGAAGGGAGCCCAGACCAGCGTCTTTGAGCCGGGCGAGGTAGTCTTCCGGAGTGCATTCGGACAGCGTCGCGCCGTAGAGCACTTCTTCGGGTGAGAAGGCGTGAAGGTGGATGGAGGGCAACGCGGTCTTGAGGGCGCGGCAAAGGTCAATGTAGAACGAGCCCGGAATGCGCGGCGCGAGGCCCGCCTGCACGCACACCTCGGTTGCGCCGTGGCCGGCTGCCTCCTGTGCGCGACGGACAACCTCTTCGATCGGGAAGAAATAGCCCTCCTCAGCACGGTGTCCTCGGCTGAAGGCGCAAAAGCCGCAGCGCTTCACGCAGACGTTGGTGAAGTTGATGTTCCGGTTGACGACGTAGGTCACATGATCGCCCACACGCTCGCGGCGGATATGGTCGGCGGTTTCGAGGAGGCGTTGCAGGTCGCTGCCCTGTGCGGTGAACAGGAGTTCCGCATCGGCTGCGCTCAATTCGAGCCCGGCCAGCGCGCGGTCGAGGATGACGTCGATGTTCACCACTGCTCCCATTGACGTTCGACCAGCCCATCGGACGAGGTCAGGTTGTGGACACGGTCGCGGAAAGCTTCGGGGATCCAGGTGGGCGTGAGGTAGCCGGGGTACAGCGGGAGACGTTCACGCAGCTCGAGCCCGGCCGATTCGGTGACGCGCTTTAAGTCCAGCAGCTGGGGCCAGGCGTGTTCGGGATTGATGTGATCCAAGGTGACCGGCGAGATGCCACCCCAATCGTTGATGCCTGCATCCAGCAACAGCCGGAGCGCGCCTGGGTTGAGGTTCGGCGGCGCTTGCACGCTGACCTCGTCATCCAGGATGATGCGTGCGAGAGCGACGGTTCGCGCCAGGTCAAGGCCGTCAGGCTCCGTGTGGCAAGCGAACTGGGTCTCCGGCTTGGCGCGGAAATTCTGAACGATGACTTCCTGCAGATGGCCGTGCTGGCGATGCACATCGCGAAGGGCGAAGAGCGCATCGACGCGCTCTTCGAGCGTTTCGCCGATACCGATGAGGATGCCGGACGTGAAGGCAACACGGGCTTCGCCGGCAGCCCGCAAAGTGGCAAGCCGGACCGCCGGGACCTTATCGGGACAAGCGTAATGGGCATAGCCGCGATCGAGCAGCCGGAGGCTGGTGGATTCGAGCATCATGCCCAGGCTGACGTTGACGGGCCGGAGCTGTTGAATCTCGCCGGCGGTCATCGCGCCGGGGTTGGAGTGAGGCAGCAAGCCGGTGTGCTCGAAAACCCGCTTGCACATGGCAGCGAGGTATTCGACGGTCGATGCAAAGCCTCGCCGGCCGAGCCAATCGCGATAGTGGGGATAACGGACTTCGGGCTTGTCGCCAAGGCTGAAGAGCGCTTCCTTGCATCCGGCGCGCCGGCCAGCTTCCGCGACGGCGAGCACCTCTTCGGGACTCATTGTGTGCGACCTGGGATCGTCTGGCTGGCGCGCAAAGGTGCAGTAGGCGCAACGGTCGCGGCAAAGGTTGGTGAGCGGGATAAAGACCTTGCGCGAGTAACTCACCACACTGCCCGTGCGCTGGATGCGAATGTGCCGCGCCTCAGCGAACAGATCTTCGAGGGATCGCCCGGTGCTGGCCATCAATGCCAGGGCGTCGCGACGATGGATCACCAGTTCTGCCGAAACGGGAACGGGCATAGAGCGCGTGGAAAGTGGCCTTCAGAAAAGTTAGGGGATATGATATCAAACAGTTTTTCGGAAACGGCTCAAAAATAAAAATATGGATCCATCGACTGAACAACCAAACCTGGCGCGCAACGAAGAATGGCGCGGAAAAGTCGGCAAGATGACCGAGGAGGAAACGAGCGCATTCCTCGCGGGAAAGCCGTTTTGCCGCATTGGCAGCATCGACGACGAAGGCTGGCCTTACGTGGTGCCCTGCTGGTTTGAATACAGCGACGGCGGCTTCTATATCATCCCGCGAGCCAAGTCGGCCTGGGCACGGTACATCCAAAAGAACCCCAAGGTGTTTTTGTGCATTGACGATGAGACGATTTACAACAACCGGGTGCTGGTGCGCGGAGAAGCGACGGTGTTAGAAGAGCCGAACCTGGGCGGCCGATGGGTGGAGATCGGCAGGCGCATGTCGGTACGGTATTTGGGCGAGCTCGGTCCAAAGTATCTGGAACCGACGCTGGCCGAACCACGCTGGCTGCTCTTTGTGAAACCGCTGAGCATCAAAACATGGCACGGCGTCGATTGGGCGAAGAAGTACAAGCACTCGAAGTGGTAGGGAGCACGCAATGCTAAGAAGCCGGCGCGAAATGCTCCAACAAACCCTGCTCGCTTTCTCGGCAGCAACGGCGGGCTGGGCACAGAGCGGCAGACCGCTGCTGCGCATCGGCTGCCTGAATGTGCACAACTACTCGCACCTGCTGGATCTTTGGGCTCCACTGATGAACCCGCGCGATGGCAAGAAGGAAGTGGCGTTCACGGGCATGCGCATCACGCACTGCTGGGAAATCCAGCCGGAACGCTCGGCGGAATTCGCCAAGATCTACCGCTGCGAAGCCGTGCGGGACTTCGACGACATGCTGGGCAAAGTGGACGGCATCATTTCCGGCGGCTACTTCAATCACGGCTGGAACCACATCCTGCATGCGCCGTATCTGCAGGCCGGGCTGCCGAACCTGATCAACCGGCCATTTGCCAACTCGCTGGCGAAAGCGCGCCAGATGATTGACCTGGCGCGCAAGCACAATGCCACCATCCTGTGTCCTTCGGCGTACGAGTACACCGACGCCACAGCGCGGGCGCTTGCCTGGGTCAAAGACAAGAAGATTCTCAGCTACGACGCCACCAACTCGTTTGACGATTATCCGACACACGGTGTTCACGGTCTGTACATGATCCATCGCGCCATTGTCGAAGCGGGGAACCCGGTAGTGTCCGTCACCTTTCGCGGTAAGAACTGGTACACGCCGCCAGGATTGATGACGTTTGAGCATCGGGATGCCAGCGGCAATCCGTTTCTGGGAACGCTGCACCAGACCACAGGCTCCTGGGGAACCTTGCAGGTCCACACCAAGGAGCATTACGGCGGCAAGATGTTCGCAATCGAATCGGGCACGGGCTTCCCGTTCAGCACAACGGAAGCGTGGGCGCCGACCCTCTGGGCCTATGAACGGATGGCGCGCTATCGGGAGATGCCGCAGAGCTTCGAGTCGCTGTGGGACAAGACACGCCTGTTCATGGCGGGTTGGCGGTCGATTCTGGACGGTGGGAAGATCGTCAAACTGGACGAGGTTCCAGAGGATTTCGAAGCGCCTGTCGCGTTGCCTTCGCGGGCAAGCGATCCGACTGTGGACCTGTTCAAGAAGAAGTTCGGGTGAGGCACAGGAGATCGAGGCGAACACCGCGCGGTGATCGTGGTTGCTTTCCATGGGTCATCCTATTTGCGTAGCCACGACCAACGCGCCGTTGGCGTTCGTCGTGGGGTTTTCCTGGTTCCGGACCGCAAGGTAGGTTGATTCCCATAACCCATCCAGCGTTGCAATCCCGCACGAAAAGCCAAAAAACCAGGCGAAGGGCTGTGACCTTCATATCCTGCGGGCGGGCGCGGCATCCTCACCGCGCTGCTTTCGCCGCACACCCGTGTTTCGCCGCGGCACGAGACATCCCGTCCTGCTTGGGGGTACCCACTAAAGTAGCACGGTGCTATACAGTGCGGCACGTAAGTCTTTGTGGGCCTGTAGCTCAGAAGGATAGAGCCGCGGTTTCCTAACACCCACGGAAGCCGTGTCGAAAGGTCGCGCGCAAGGTTGCAGGGAAGCGCAAGAAGCGCGTCAGAAGCGGGTTTCCAAAGCTTCCCTCTTTGTGTTGCATTTGCGCCAACGGGCGCCAGCAAGCCCCCAATTACGAGAAAAGCGGCGCCAGAACCGGCGCCGTTAACAACCCAGCACGCTTTTCGAGGGGTGACACCGAAGCGAAGTGTCGGTGGAAACTGATTCAGTACTGCCGTCCACTAGCTAGTTTCTGTCGCGAAACGGTTGAAAGTGGCACTGGGAGGCTGGGGGGAGCCTCGGCAAGTTGCGATTATCAGGGTGGGAGTGTGGAAGAATCTAGAGCAAAGGGAAACCAGCAGGCAGACGGCGTTGCCCGCAGACACGTGGGCACAGTAGGGAGGAAGGAAGGAAGGTTTCAAGACGGGAGATTAGGCGGCGACAGGGTGTGGCGGTTTGTGTTTGGCGTGCAAGAGTTGGGCAATGCGGAGGAGGTTGTTGGCGAGCACCGCGGCGCCG
>VFZK01000052.1 GCA_016871215.1 Acidimicrobiia bacterium
TCCAGCTGCTCCGGAACCTCAATCACCATCTTGCCCATGCCTCACCCTCCCTTATCTATCTACACAACACTTCCGCAGCTTGTTGTACCAGATTTCACCGGATTTGTCCAGGATGAGAGCCACACTCGGGAATAGCAACCTGTCCGGCAGCCTGGATCTCGCCGGCTAGCGCTGCACATGCCCGCTGGGAGCGCGCTGCGATGGCAACTCTAGAGCCGGCTTTGGCCAAGGCCAGGCTGACGGCGCGGCCCAGCCCTTTGTAGCCACCGGTCACGACCGCCACTTTGTCCTTTAAGTCGGGATACATCGTGCCTCCCACTCAGGCGAGAAAGTCTCGCGACTCGATCAGGCGGCCTTCCTCGAGTGGATCGGGCTTGATGACTTTGAGCAATTCGGTCTTCAGCTTGTCCACTTGCGTGGGTTGGAGGTTCGGCATCGGCTGCATGGTGGCGCCGTAATCGTAACCCAGCAGGTTCAAGAAAGCGTAGGTGGCAGCCGTGAAGTCGAACAGGCCTTGCACCGCCACGACCCGGCACACACCCTGACTGATGCGATTCGCCTCGGCGAGATCTCCTCGTTGAAAAGCGTTGTAGATCTCGACGTAAGGGCCAGGCATGAAATTCTGGCTCGCCCCTACCGTACCGTGATAGCAGTCCAAAGCCAGCCCCGCCAGGAGGACTTCTTCCATGCCCGTCAGAATCGAAACATCGGGACAGCGCTGAAGGATCTCGACCGCTTTGAATGTGTCGACGTCGGAGAACTTGATGGCCGATAAAGGAACGTGTTCGCAGAGTTCGACGAGCTGGGATGCGTCGAGCGACACTTTGGTCAAGCCAGGGACGTGATAGTAGGCCATCGGCAGTTCTGCAGCCTCGCGCAACGCCCTCAGGTAAGCAGCATTGTTCGCCGCGGCCCCAGGATAGATCAAAGGAGGAAGAGCGCTGACACCGCTAGCTCCCGCGCTTCTGGCGTGCCTGGCCAGATCGAGACCCTCTTTGAAAGCCAGGGCTGAAACCAGCGCCAGGACCGGAACCCGCCCAGCCACAATCTGGAGCACTCGTTCAAGCTGTCTCTTGCGCTGGGCGATGTCCAAATACACGCAGCAGCCTGTAGCTCCGTTTACCCAGAATCCAGACACTCCGGCGCGAATACAGTCGTCGATATGACGTTCCAAACCACCCTCAATTAGCTCTCCATAGCCATTCAGCGGCGCAGGCAAAGCGACCAGGACGCCTCGCAGTTTTTGCATCGAATCCGCCTTCCCGCCGGCCTTCACTGAGCTCTGAGGTACCCGGACCGAGGTCGCATTGTAAATTCACTCAAAAGCCATTGGTAAAGATATTTTGGTGTCCTGGTTGAACCACGCGGGTCCCGAGAAAAGAGAAGACATAGGGTCTCGCGTCAAAACGTCGTGGCTCGTTGTCGCTTCGTGGAGCCCTTGCTGACGCGCGGGTACGATCTTGCGCGAACCGGGCTCTTCAGCCCGACGGCAAGCGAGGGCCCAGATTTGACAGAACGCTGCAGGAGAGCAGGCGCGATTTGAATATCGATCGATATCCTGCCAGAGTTACGGGGTGAGCACTTCATTCCTAATGAGGGAGGTCTGCAATGAAACGAACGATGCATGATCAAGTGGCGGTTGTAACCGGAGCGGGTCAGGGACTTGGGCAGGCAATTGCGGTCCGGCTTGCGGAGGAAGGTTGTCATGTGGCCGTCGTGGACATCAACCAGCTGCTCGCCGAGAAGGTCGCTGGCCAAGTCGGGTCGCTCGGTCGGAAGGCTCGCGTCTTCATCGCCGACATGTCTGTCTGGGACGCAGTCGCCGATCTGGCACGACAGGTAGTCGAGATTTTCGGCCAGGCCGACATTTTGATCAACAACGTAGGTTGGCCGTGCCCGGGCGGGCCAATTCAAGAACAGTCGGTTGCGGTGTGGGAGAAATCGATGCTTCTCAACCTGACCACCCAGTTCTTCGGCTGCAAAGCCTTTGTGCCGCACATGGTGGGTCGCGGCTATGGAAGAATCGTCAACGTCTCTTCCATGGCTGGCAAGGAGGGCAATCCCAACCTGATTCCTTATTCGGCAGCGAAGTCGGGCGTCATTGGCCTGACCAAAGCGCTCGGGAAGGAGCTTGCCACCACGGGCGTCCTGGTCAACTGTATCTGTCCTGCCGTCATCGAGACCGAGGGAGCGAAGCTGGTCGGCGCCGAAACGCAGAAAATGCTGATCAGTAAGATTCCCATGGGACGTATGGGCCGACCCGAGGAAGTGGCTGCTCTGGTCGCGTACCTGTCGAGCCCAGACTGCTCTTTTTCAACAGGAGCCGTTTACGACATCTCGGGAGGCCGCGCAACCTACTGACTGGTTCTGAACCCCAGATGCAACGATCTCAAGCCGCAGAGCTGCGCACGGCGCAGGTGCGCGCGCTCGCGATGTGTGCCCCAGCCTGCGACGGTAAGCGAGGGCCCAGATTTGACGGCACGCTGCAGCAGAGCGCATCCCCAGTCCACGTAGCGCAGATCCCGCGTCTTGTGCGGGTCTGCGGCAGTAAAACTCGCGGCTCGCCTTTGCCAAGGTTCATGACCGCACTGGCACGAATCCTGCTTCGCGCACGGGCCTTCAACCTGCGTCTGTTCTAAACCACGGCCTCTGCCAGATCGCAACACTTCAAGCCGCAGACCTGCACACGGCGCAGGTCTGCGCCACAGGTGCGGCGCTCAAGTTCGGTGGCGCGCAAGGAGAACGTCGTGGTGCGAGTTCTGCACTCAGCAGCATCGCCATTCTACGCAGCGCAGATCCCGGGATGGCACTAGTACGTTGCGTCAGGTTCCAGCGGGTACAGGGGTCGGCGACGGTAGCGGTAGGAAAAAGCCTTCGGGTTGACACAGGTCGAACCCGGTGTGTCCACCAGGATCAATTGGCCCGCGATGGGTTCGTAGGCGGCACGGGGAGCGACAACACCTTTGGCGATGAGGATGTCTTTTTTTTCAGGCTTGATGCCCAAGCTCAGGATCTGCTCCAGGCTCAGCGGCGCCATGCGGAGGCTGGTGAGCACAAAGATGTGCAGCTCGGGCGTCTCTACCACTGCAGAGACCCCTTGATCGTACTGCCCCCATCCACCATGGCGGACTTGAGTCTCGGTGTAGAGACCATCGGAAACGAGCCGCACCTGGCCACGAATGCGCAGCGGTTCGCCGTGCAGGCGATCGGTCTTGCCACCGACGGCCAGCTCGACTTGCTGGCGGACACCGGCTTGAATACAAGCCTTCACGGCCTCGGGGTCGTACAGAATCACCAGCGCGTTTGGCACGTTCTGCTTCAAGACTTCCGCCATCAAGTGGGTTGAGTCACCAGGGCTGCCGCCTCCAACATTGTCGCCAACATCCATCAGAACAACTGGACGCTTCGATGAGCGACGGGCTTCGGCAACGGCTTGCTGCGGACTGGGCAACTCGCCTTGGAATTCTTCCCGGCGGTCCCAGGCTCGTCGCGCCATCCAGCGGGCAGCCTTTTGCGCCAGCTCTCGATCGCCGTCAGCCACTGCCACAAACGAGGCACCCATTTCGGCGACGTCCGCATAGTAGAAACCCATCGCCACGCTGGCCGAAAGAATGCCCTGCCACTGGAGCACCGTCTGCACATCGTCATACAGGCTCTTTGCCGGTAATTCTGGCGTGTGTTGTTTGGAAATATTGATCAACAGTGGCGGCGTTTCGAGTGCCTGAACTGGCCGAGCTTCTCCCGACAGGGTCCTTGCCATCAGCGCCGCGGCTTCCAGACCGCGCTCGTATTGGTCCAAGTGTGGGTTGGAGCGGTAGGCCACGGTCGCGTCGGCAAACCGGATCATCGCATCCGAGACGTTAGCATGCAGATCCAGCGTCGTGATCATGGGCGTTTCAGGTCCAAGCACCTCTCGCAGACCTCGGGTGATCTCGCCGTCGGCGTCTCGATACGTCTCGGAAACAGTCGCCCCATGAAGCGCAACCAGGAGCCCATCGAGAGGCATGGCTGATCGAAGCGCATTGATCAATCGCGACAACAGCGCTTCGAAAGCACCGCTCTGAATCGTTCCACTCGGAATGGCATAGGTAGCCAGCAGCGGCACCGCTTGAAAACCATGGAGTTTCGCTCCCTCCAGTAAACCGCTGAGCTCGTGCCGTCCGCCGGTCCAGCGGTCGAGCAGCGCCTGGCCTTCGGTCAAACTGCCACGTTCGAAGTGCTCGAAGGTCGTGGGCACTTCAAGGAACGTATTGGATTCGTGAAGCAGTCCGGCAATGCCGACGCGATGACGTTTCATTTCGGTTTCCTCAACGACCTTCAACCCGCTCTCGCCTGCTCGGTGGCTCCCCAGCCGTCGAATTCCTTCATCCAATCGTCCGGGAACTTCATTTCCACGGCGGCCACTGCGTTGTCCAGATGACCCAGGCGCCTGGCGCCGACGAGCAGCGACGTGATACCTGTCTTGCGAGCAGCCCACGCCATGGCTAGTTGAACCATCGGGATGTTCACCTGCTCGGATTTGCGTCGCAGCTTCTCGACCAGTTCGAAGTTGCGGTCCTTGAAGTAAATGTCGGCATGTCCAGGAATCACGTCAAAACGCGAACCTTTTGGAACGGCTGCTGTCGCCGACGGGTACTTTCCACTCAGAAAGCCAGCTGCCAACGGGCTGTACGCAACCACACCGATGCGCTCCTTGGCGCAGAGCGGCAGCAGGTCCGATTCAATCTCACGCGCAACCAAGCTATAAGGAGGTTGCACCACTTCGGGCCTGGCGAGGGTGCGGCGCTCTGCAATCTCGAGGCACTGAGCCAGCTCGGGCCCGTTGAAGTTGCTGCAACCGTAAGCCCGTACTTTGCCTTGCTCCACAGCACGCGTCATGGCCTCGATGCCTTCTTCCAAGGGTGTCTTCGCATCGAAGGAATGAAACAGATAGAGGTCAATCCAATCGGTCTGCAACCGCTTCAGGCTGGCTTCCAGTGCCTCTTGCACACGCTGCTTCGTCGAGTTGGTTGTGATCTTCGTTTGAAGCACTACGCGAGAGCGAGCCCCGGTCTCTTTGAGCCAGCGACCGATCGTGATTTCCGACGAATGCATCTCAGAGGAAACCTCTCGGACATCCTCCACACCCAGCACAGTTTTGCGGTACCGCTGGGCATTGCCTCCGCCATAGGCTTCCGCTGTGTCGAACAAGTTCATGCCTCGATCCAGCGCCCCGGACATGATGCCGAACGAAGCTTTCTCGTCGATTTCCCGGCCAAAAGTGACACAACCCAATCCCAGCTGGCTGACCTGAATGCCCGTCATCCCTACCTGTCGATTTTCCAATGGACTCCTCCTGGCCTAGTCTAGAACCGGCCGACATAAGTGTGGCCCGTTCGCGCTCTGCCCCGTGGTTCTCCGCCCGAGCCGTAGAACGCGCCTCGCAGATAGTGGAAAGCGATATCGGCAACGGCGTGGGGCAAAGGCGCAACTTCCTGGTACTCATCGCTAACCGTGTCGTAGCGATAGACCCGCCTTTCGAATTGCCCTGCCTGCGGAATGCTGGGATCGGAAGGTGTCGGGCTCGCGAAACCGGCAAACAAGAAGATGATGCGGTCGTCGGGAGAACTGGCACTCCAGGCTCGCACCGGGGCAGGCGCATCTTTCAGGCGCGTCCAACGGTCCGATGACGGGTCGTACCGGTAAGCCGACGCCAGGTTGTGTATGCCCTGGCTATCCGAGTAGCAACCGCCGAAGACGTAAATACTTCCTTTGCAAGCCGCAACTGCATGGATCGCCCGGCCTTCGCCAGGAATCGGAGCCAGCGTCTTCCACTGAGGATGCTTTTCGGACAAGCCGACCGATAGAAGCGACCGAGTTGCCGTCGAGAGGTCGTTCGCGTTCTCGGAGCCCGCGATCAAATACAAGCGATCGCCGGCAACAACGGCCTTGGCATAGCAGCGGTCCGCCGGAAGCGGCGTGAACTCGCTCCAACCGTATTTCCCGGCTTGCTTCTCGAGTCGATAGCCTGCTCGGTCCGGTTTCTCGGGCCCGGCCCCACCGAGAACGTAGAATGTTTCCTGGAAAGTCGCCGACGCACCATAGGCCAGGAGGCGTGGAAGAGGCGGCAATTTCTCCCACGTATCCCGGCTGGGATCATAGGCGACGACCTCGTCGAGCCAGAGTTTTTGGTTGTCCTTCCAGTAGGTGCCCCCGGCCAAAACCAGTTTCCCATCAAGGATGCCTGAGGCATACCCTCCCTTGGGCAGCGGGAGATCTTTGCCCTGGGTCCAGCGCAAAATGGATGAGGCTGCCGTGAAAGTCACAAGAAGTCCGGAGAGAATCGCTATCGTTTTACAGACACGCTTCATCACATCGTCCGAAGAGGCAGTCGCCACGGCCAACCCTCCGGCCAGAGTCATGTACTCCAAAGTAGCGGCCGCAAGCCTGCCGCACCGCAACCCCGGGTTGCCGCCTGAAAGGGCAATCATCTTTTCTGGAAAGGTGCCGCGCCGTCAAGTTGCATTTTGAGGCCGGATTTCTTGGCCGCACCAGCAACGTCGACGTCTGTATCAAGCACTTCGTGCATGCGATGCGCGGCTGACTTCCCTGGCGGCTTTGACTATAATCCCCGGCGCGGAAGCGTTGTCATTTCACGTACAGGAGAAAATCATGAACCGTCGCCTGAAGTTGCTGGTCCTTGGGCTGCTGATTCCCGCTGTGGTCGAGGCCGCCAGGGTGAACGTTCAGTTTGTCGACCACGAGAACAAGCCGCTGGCGAACGTGGAATCGAAGATCGTGGACTCTGTGGCCAAAGCGGAGAAAGCCCGCAAATCAGACAAGAAAGGCAAATTGGAGTTCGATAAGCTGGCCGCCGGGGAATATACCGTCTTGGCCCAAAAGGAAGGCTACCTTCAGTCGGCGAAAGACTCGGTCGAAGTGGCTGACAAAGATGTCGACTTGACCGTGAGACTGGTTTCGTTGGACGTGCTCAAGAAACTGGAAGCGGAGGGTAACGCCAAGTTCCAGGAACGAAATTTCGCTGCAGCCATCGAGAAATACATCGAAATCGCTCGTCTGGCCGAGAACAGCCCGATGGCCTTCGCCAACATGGCTCGGGCGTATGGCATGTCGCGCCAGCGCGACAAGGCGGCTGAAGCAGCCCGAAGAGCCGCGGCCCTCGATCCAGCTAACTTCAGCCAAATCGAGAAGCAAGTCGTGAGCGTCACCAGCTTTGAAGATGGGAAGGACCTGCTCGAAAAAAAGGAATTTGCCAAAGCGGTCCAGGCGTTCACCGACTGCGTGCAGGCCGACCCCACGATTGCTGAAGCCTTTGTGGGACTGGCCCTCTCGTATGGCAATCAACGCAAGTACCCCGAAGCACTCAAGAACATTCAAGAGGCGCTTCGGCTCAGGCCGGGCGACCAGGGCTTTCTCGACATCGAAAAAACTCTTAAGCACAACGCGGCGATCACCGCCAAGTAAGCAGCCAGCCCTAATCCCGTGAGAGTCGAACTGAAACAGACGAAGCGCCGCCTGGCCAGCCGGCGACGATTCCTGCAGCGCATGGGCGCAGTCTCGCTGCTCGCGCCTCTCAAACCTTCCGCCTTCGCGGCGCCTCCGACGGACGGAGGTATCAGCAAGACAGAAGCTCTGAAGGCTTTCGAGCCTCGAGGATGGAAGCCTCACACGCTCAGGCAAGGTGACGGCAAAGAGGGCTGGATCGTTCGGAGCGCAGAGATTCAGTTCCATCACTACTCGGACGGAACTACGCCAGTCCACCCGATGCCAGGGCAAGGAATCTGGCCGTTTGGCGTGGCCCAGATGGACAATGGCGAGGTTGCATTATTGGCCAGCTGGGACGCCAGCCACGATCAGTCGCACGGCAATCAGGCCCCGTGCCGGGACTTCGAAAGCCCAGTGGCCTGCGAAAAACCCATGATCGCTTTCAGCCGCGATGGAGGGAAGACCTGGACAGATTTTCAGAGGATCAGGGGCGGGGAGGGCCGCCCCGTCATGTTGACCTATCTGGGCAAGGGAAACCTGCGCTTCCTGTCGGATCGGGTCATGCCGATCCTCCAATACTTCAGCAGCGACTATGGGCGCACCTGGGAAAGCAGCCCGTTTCAGCTGACGTCTGCCGGCCAAACTTTCATGCCTTGCGACGGCAACACCTGGGTCGACCGGGATGCCCGTGGGATCGCTACCAGAATCGGCGAGATCGGGTATGTCTATCCCGGCGAGCCGTCGGTCGGGATGCTGCGTTGGTCTGAGGACGGCGGACGAACCTGGGGAAAGGAAATCATCCCAAGCCAGTGGCGCTGGCAGGAGAACTATGGAGGCAAGACCTACACGCGCGCAACGAGCGAGGGCTCTCTGGTCCGGGCAGCCAACGGTTGGCTGGTGGCGGCCCTGCGAACGACGCCCCACCCCCTCCTGTTAGCTCTTGAGAATGGAGGTTTGGATGGCGCCGGCATTTCCATCTCGAAGGACAACGGCGCCACGTGGTCCAGAGTGAAGATTCTGTTCGAAGCCGGGCGGCATCACGCGCACTTCTTGAGACAGACGAACGGCGATCTCGTCATGACCTACATCGTGCGCCAGGACGTGCAGAACGGCAAACTCGCCAGCTATCGCCGCGGCTGCGAGGCCGTCGTCAGCCACGACCATGGCCAGACCTGGGATGTGGCGCGCCGATACATCCTGGATGAGTTTGCCTACTCAAATGGCCTGCCTCTGAGCACGGCAACGGGCCATCTCTTCTCGACCCTGCTCGACGACGGCCACATTCTCACCTGCTACGGGCAATATCCTTCAAAAGGCGCTTGCCTCATCCGCTGGAAACCGGCCAGCAGTTAAGCATCGACCCGCCCCAGACTCACTTCTTGCACTCCAAAGCCACCTCGCTCAGAAGGGCGGAATTCCCTCCGTCTGGCGAAGTCAGGACAGCCCGATACTGCAGCCAGCGCTGATCACGTCCGACCCCAACCAATGCAGCCCCCGACTGGGTGTAGTACGAAGCCGCTCCTTCCGGACCGGACCAGCCGGCGTTTTCGAGCCCTGCGCGCGTGGTGGCGCTACGCACCTGAAACTTGACTCCAGTTCCAAGCTTCGTCTCGGCTTTCCACTCCAGCCGCGCGAAGGCGGTTCCTTGTGGAGCCTCGAGCGGAGCCGACAGATAGTCCCATTCGTACTTTCGGTGGTAGATATTGCCAGCGTCGACCATGGCGTCCAGGTGCACGCCGATCGTCGGCAGATGGGTCCGGTTCGAACGGGAATAGCCTTTCTCGCTTCCCCAGTAGATGTTCGTGCCCGCCGCATGATCGAAATCGATCTGATGATTCGAGACCACCAGATCTACCCAACCGTCGCGGTTCAAGTCCAGCGCGTCGATCGCTGATGACGACTTGGCATCGAGCAGCGTGCGGCGCTTCGCGCTGAAGTTCCGGCCTCCATCGCCCCAGTAGATCATCGCAGGCAGGTCGCGGGTGGTATCGGATTTGTAGTTGGTCAACGCGATATCGAGATGGCCATCGCGGTTGAAGTCGGCGACGGTCGCGTCGAGCGTCGTGAAGCCTTCGACGCCGGTTCGCGCTGCGGTCGAAAAGCCCTCAGCGCTACCCCAATAAATGAATGCCAACGAGTTCACGCTTCGCTTGTTCGCATCCAGTCCGGCCGTAAAGACCACGTCCAGCCAGTCGTCACGGTCCAGGTCGGCAACCACAGCGTGGGGCGCGCCGTTGGCCTCGAGTTTCGTAACCTTGCTGGGCGCGTATCCCGTCTGGCTTCCCCACCAGATCTCCGAATACGCAGAATTCGCCACGGGGAAGATCAAATCGAGGTAGCCATCTTTGTTCACATCGGCGACCGCGTTCGATTCGATTCCGGGTCCCGACAGCTCGATCGTGTCTGTCCGCGCCTGCTTGAAGCGAGCCGCGTTCCCCCAAACGATGATGCCTCGCGCCCGTTTTTCTCCAGCCGCTGCGGGGATGCCAAAAACGATGTCGAGATAGCCGTCCCGATTGAGATCGGCGACGCAGTGGCTCATCGGAGACTGAACCGGCAGTTCCGAGCGGCTCTCTTTGGCATAGCCCGCCTGGCTGCCCCACCAGACGAAGGCCTTTCGCTCCAGCATCAGCACAATGTCGGCATGGCCATCGTCGTCCAGATCCGCAACGCTGTGTTCCATATCGCCGCCCGGTTCGAGGAGCGAAACGGAGGCGTTGGAATAGTGGTGATCCTGGTTTCCCCAAAAGATAACCGAAGGAAGGACGCTCCCGCCGCTCAGGTGGCTGACCAGCAGAATATCGAGCTTGCCATCGCCGTTGAGGTCTGCCACGCCGCAGCCAACCGTGCCGAATCCCTGGAGGTCGCTGCGCCGGTAAACCGCAAACCCGTTCGCTGCTCCCCAATAGATCTGCGATGGAACATCCCGGCTTTCGGCGTCGTGCGCGTTCCCAAACAACAGGTCTGGAAACCCATCCTGGTTCAGATCGGCGGCTTTGACCGAGGCAGCCCCAATAGTTGGCAACTCGGTGCGACGGTCTGCGCTGAACCCCAGGTTGGCGCCCCAATAGATGACTGAGGCCGGTGGCGCCTGCTGATACGCGCCTTCGTTGGCTAAGACCAGGTCGACATAGCCGTCACGGTTGAGGTCTGAGGCTTCCATGCCCTGGCAGTTCTGGGCTGGCAGCTCGGCAGCTGCTCTAGCGTCGAGCCCGTTTTCCGTTCCGTGAAAGATCACAGCCGTACTGGTGCCAGCGACGACCAGGTCACTGAAGCGGTCCCTGTCGAGGTGGGCGGCGAGCAAAGTCTTCATTCCGGTGAGCCAGCCGAACTGCCCTCGCTTCGTAGCAGAGAGCCGCAGGTCAGCCCGCCGCAACGCCTGCCGGCGCTGCTCGCTGAAACCGCCCTGCCCGTCTCCCCAGTAGAGGTAGACACTCTGCTCCTGGCTATTGTAATTCACGAAAGCCAGGTCGGGAGCCCGGTCACCGTTGAAATCGCCGATCGCAACGTCGGCCGCGCTAATGGTTGGAATCGAGGTGCGTCGCGCCACGTCGTATCCGTTCAAGTTACCCCAATAAATGTAAGACTCCAGGTGATGGCCAAATCCCCAGTGCTCGCCGCTCTCATCTCCGTGGTTTGCCAACACCACTTCTGGCAGGCCATCGCCGTTCAAGTCCCCAACGGCCACACCGCTGGCAAGATAGGCCGGCAGTTCTGTTCGCTTTTCATTTGTCAACCCTTGAGCGCTTCCCCAGTAGATGTAGGCCGGCTGGTCGGTGCGGAAGTTGTGCATGAAGTTGGCGAAGACGATATCGGGATAGCCATCGCCATTCAGGTCCGCGATTTGGCATCGACCGCCGCCGGCCGTTGGCAGCCTCGTGATGCGCCGGCTGGCCTGCTCCACATAGCTTAGCAGCGAGAAGGGCGCACGCAGCCGCCACATTTCGGGCAGCAAGGACTGGAAGCCGTCGTTACTCCCCCAATAGATGAGCGAGTCGGGCGTGTAGACGCTGTTGTGGTCCTGCGTAAAAAACAGGTCCAGCTCTCCGTCGCGGTTCAGGTCCCAGCGATTAACGGTCTGAAGGCGGCCTCGTGCGGAAAGATAGAGATTCGCGCCCGAGTCTCCGGCTGATCCGCCCTTCAAGCCTTCGAATCCACTGTGCCGTATCCAGATCGAGCCGGATGACTGGGCTGCGGGTTCTCCGAACAGAGTGGCCATCATGAGCACGACCCAAACCAAACTCGTTGCGACCGCCCTGCGCACGTCACAGAACTTCGCCATAGAACCTCCTGATGAGGATGATTCGCTCAAAAGCGCCAACCAAGTTCAGCTAACGCTTGGGAATGTCGGAGACACCGATTCGTATCCAGGTTGTCGAGATCTTGTCTGGGGTCATCACTACCCAACGATAGCCGATGCCGTCTTTCTTCGGACCGACGTCATCGCTATGGTCTCCTACCATGGATCCATTGATGACGTGTAACACGCCCCGAGCATCGAGGCTCATCCGATTTAAGTGACGATGAGAACAAAAGGTGGCGATCAAGTGATACGGCTCCAAGACTTCGAACAACTGCCGCGCATTGTCAATGCTCCAGTTGTCTTGCTCCCATTTGGATTCGTCCGGGTACAAAGGATGATGTCCGAACAGAACCACTGGCATGCCGTGACCCATCGCCTGCAAATCGGCCTGGAGCCACCTCAGTTGCTGGTCACTGACGGTGCCCACCCGGCTTGGCTTTGGCCCTTCGGTATAAAGCATGACAAAGTGAACGCCGCCGGATTCGAAAGAATAGTAGGGCGCCGTCCCGGTCGATTCGCGAAAGACTCGCGTTGGATCTCCGCTGGCATCGAGCACCATGTCGGTATTTCCCATACCGAGATAGAAAGGACGTTCCGCTTTGCGTGCCGCCTCCAGCAGCGTCTTGAAACTCGCGCGCTTCGTACTTTCAGACTCGCCTTGCCCTCGCGTCAGATCGCCAGTGAAGACGATGAAGTCCGGTTTCTGATTCTTCAACCGCAGCATCGCACCATCCAGGCCGCGCATGTCGTCTGGTCCAACATGGGTATCGTTGATGACCACAAAATGAGCGCGCATCGAGCGGCAGCCCCATTTCTTGATCTCGGGCACCGGTACTTCGGTGCGGTGTTGCACATGGGTTCGCTCGTCCCGGCTGGCCGGCACTCTGGCGTTCGCTCTCACAACCTTCGAGCTCGCACCGGTCGCTGGTGTCACAAGCTGGATAACCAAACAAACGAACAAGGCCATTTGCCGTGCCGTCATCGAATCCTCCCGAAGGATTCCTCGAAGGGGCTCTCCCCGAACTCTGAACCAGGAATCTGCGTCGGCGCGAGCAGGTGAACTGAGGGCGTCGAAGCATTTGGGAAGGCGAGACATCCATGCCCAGTGAAGCACTCACGTGCTTCACCTGGAGTTTCTACACTCTAGTTCTGCACGGGCAAGATACCCATGCCACATCGAAGCCGTCGCTCCCGCGCAAGGTCGTCAGCCCGGCGGATAGCCAGCCGGGGCGGGAGCCCAGGGATGGTTGGGGCTGTACCCTCAAGTACCGGTACCCACAGTAAGACTGGATTCCCGCTTTCGCGGGAATGACGATAGGGTGCCCACGGGTCTAGACCAAGTCTAGGCCATGTAAAGCACCCACGTGCTTTACTACAAACGGAAGCGTTCCATGCGGGAGATGCATCGCTATTGCTCTTTGCTCTTGGAACCGGCGAAACTCCCGGCTTCGTCGCCAATGATTGGCTTCAAAACAACGAAGCGGCAGATTGCGAACGTGGGAGCGGACCTCTGGGCCCCGACTGTTGCTGAATGGGGATTGCGGTCGCTGTCCGTAGGCTGGCTCCCACATTCGAACCTCCAATCTCCAGGGCACGGGCTGCCAGCCCGTGCTGTGAAGCACTCACGTGCTTCACCTGGAGTTTCTACATTTCGAAGCCGGCTATGCGCTCGTAGTGCCGCACGCAGTGCGGCCATTCTGAAGCACTGCGTGCTTCACTACAAACGGAAGCCTTCCATGCGCTCGTTGTACCGCACGCCAGTGCGGTCCTTAGCAACCGGCGACCGGCCGCACAGGCCTGGTAGTCGTGAAATTTGAGATGTCCAAACTCCAGGTTCCCGCCCAGGTGGGAACAGCACGGGCGAGACGCCCGTGCCACGTCTCACGGGCTTCCTTCAGCCGGTGCGATTGTCGCTGCCGCTAGCGCCTGGCGAAAATCGGCCAGCTTCATGCCGTTCATCACGAGATAGATGTTTCGGTCGGTCGGGAGTTGGCGAAGCCCTACTGAGACCGGTATCCTGATGGGACCTTTGTAACCGACGCGGAACGGAGAATCGTTGGCCGGCCCCATCCACCACCAGTGAACTCCGCCAATATTCTCCGTTTCCCGAACCGGCTCCGGCCAAAGCTGTTTGCCTGTTTCATCGAACAACCGGATCTTCTCAAGCTCGAAGGGCAAGTTGACAAATAGCTGCGGCGCCGCCAGGCTGCCTCTGGCTCGCGTGAACCAAGCCATCAGACGGCCATCTCTCAGTTCCCACAGGAACAGGCGCACGTCGTTGCCGAGCGCCACGCGCTCCTTCAATGTGGCCGCACGCAGCAACGGCATGCCGCTGACCGACAGTTCAAACTCGTTCTCGATCGGCTTGCTCCAGCCAAGATACCCTCCCACCAAGGCCTTCCAGGTTGTGGCACACTGTTCGAAGCCTTCGCCAAAAGCGACCGCATCCACGGCCTGGGGATCGACCTCAAGACGGCGCTTGCGCAGTTCTTCCTGAATTTCCAGAGCGATCATACGATTGTAGAAGTTCACCTCGAGCGCCTGCGCGTTCCACATATCCGAGTTCTTGCGCACCGCCTCCAACAGGTCATCCAGCAACTGTACCTTGATCGATTGCGGCAACAGCTGGCGATAGTCGACGGCGTCGTTGCCCGAAGGACTCTCAGACCGAATGACGATGCAACGCCGTCCTAGAGCATTTTGGCCCGCCTGGACCAGCTCCTGCATGGCCGGGCGATTCCCGATCGGATAGATCACAAGCGCCTCGTCAGGTCCCATCCTCTGGATGTAGTCCTTCTGCTTCTGATTGACCTTCCGCTCCCAGTCGAGGATTTCATAGAACTCCTTTTCGTCGTACCAGGCGCCGCCTCGATAAGTGAAAACCTGGTAGCGATAAGAAGGCTTCATCTTTCCATCTGCGGCCAGGGCAAGGTCCCAACAGACCGGATGAATCAGAAAACTGATTTTGGAAATCTTCACCGGTCTCTGGGCATCGTCTGAAACGCGTGGCCCCGCCTCCAACCCGATCGCAGTGAATAAAAGGATGAGTACCGACAGACGGACGAGCATGCCAGCGCCTCTCCTAGCCTCTGATGCCAGCTGAAACGAGCCGCAGTTCATCTGAAAGTGAGCCTCGAGATTCGCGAAACCAGATCGTCGTTCCACGTCAGTACTCCCTTCTTTGCAGTTACGATAACACGACAGTCCTCGGAAAACCTTGCTATTACTCAACCAGGAGCCATCACCGAACCCCGAAGGGGTTCAACTGAGGTCTTTCGCCCTCCTAGGGCTGAAAACCGCCTCTCCGTGAGGGATTGGCCCCTCCTGTCTCGAGCACGTCGAGTTGTGCGGCGCCTTGGCGCGGGCAGGCTTGCACAAGCATGGCTGGAGTAACCAAAGGCGGTACCGCCTGTAACCAGGCTAGCGCTTTCCCTTTCGAAGAGTCTTCTCGATCCAGCCGAGAACCACGGCGGCGACTTCGTCACTATTGTCCTCGATAAACATGAAGTGGCCGTTCCCGTGAATTCCAACATCTTGCAGCTTCAGCCAGGTGTGATTCACGCGCGCCTGGGTCAAGAACTTCGAAGTGCATGGGTCCCACCAGCTGTTGTAGCCAGAAGGACTCGTCAGCAGCAGGATGGGCACCTTTTGCAAGTTCGGCAGCTGTCGCGGAGGATCGCTCTGCATCCAGCACGTCGCTACTTCAGGTTCCTTGGGAAGCGCCACGAATTTCAGCTCGGCAGGGTCGGAGGCGGGCGGGCTATACGTGATCGGATTCCGCGTCAGTCCCCACGCGAAGGTCGGCTCCGTATCGAACCCCGGGGGCCCGTCGCGGATCACGGGCGGCCCACCGGGTTCGAGTTGGACTAAGGCTTTCACGAGGTTTGGACGCCGATCGGCCACGAGCCACGCCGGAGCGCCAGGCTGAGAGTGAGGCATGAGCACAGCCGGACCAATCCGGTCCAGCAGTGCTACCAACCCATCGGCCGTCAGTGTCTCTTGCGTCAAACCGTTCGCCAGCCCGGACGCCTGCGAGCGCAGGAACTGCTCGAACACAGGATCGCCCTGCACGCCCTTGCCGACCCAGCGAGTGTGCAAGCGTGCCGATGGCCAGAAGTTGTAACGCTCATGCGCTGTGAAAAACTGCTGCGCGCGCAGAACGTTGGGTGGCTCGTGGAGCGGGCCAAGACCCGGCTGGTACGGTGACCGCCCACGAGCGGCCTGATCGACGACGTAAACCGCGTAGCCTCGGCGCAAAAAATAAGGCGCCCAGCCTTCCCGCCCGTCTGGCGTCTGCCACCAGCTCTGGCCCATCTGAGCGCCGCCGTGTACGAAGACGATCGGATAGGGTTGCGTCCGCTTTTCGGGAATCTGATACTCGACGAACATCTGGCCGGCAACCTGGCCACTGGCGTTGTACGTTCCCCCCACAAAGAAATTCCCTTGTTCCGCGATCGACAAAGGCGGCTTGCGCGCTTTGTCTGCTTTCCCGGCTGCAACATGCAGAAACAGAATCGGGAACATCAGTACCCAGGCTCTACCAGCCTTGCGTGAAGTCGAGTGCATTGTCGCTCTCCCCACGAACGTTGAATTGAAGTGCGAAGCCGCACCGAAAGCCGGCCTGCTCATGCCGCCCGTGGAGCCCTGTTGCCGCGCAGGATGCTGCTTTGACGGCGCGCGGGTTTTTCAGCAGCCCGCACGTCAGCCAGAGCTCCACACAGCGCGCAACGAGTGATGGGACTTCGAGGAGACCCGGAAGCTGTGACAATTGTAGCGGCGCTCTATGAGCGCCGACCTTGCTGTTGAAGGGAAACGAGATCGGCGGTCGCAGACCGCCGCTACAGCTAATTTTTCACCGCTTCCCGGTGAGCCAGCCCGAGTCAGTCGACAAGCTTGGCCACCTTCCGAAGCCGCAAAGGCCGGTCAACCCCCGACCGGAAGTTGGTGACGGTCAGCTGAATCTCCAGGGGTTTGTTCGAATCGCGCGTCTTTCTCAACGTCAGCGGTACCAGGGTAGTCGAATCTCCGCCTAGCTTCATCGTTCTGGAGAGCGTGCCAGGCAGGCTGGAGAGACCGGCGTTAAAGGAGATGGACCCATCGGATTCGTCCAGCGAGAACTGCACCTCCAACGGGATCGAGGTGCGATTCTCCACCGAAAGATAGCGCATTGCGAATTCGGAGCGATCGGCAGCCGCCACGGCACGCAGGTGCAGCGCCGCCTCGGCAAGAGCCTTGAGCCAGGGCTCGGATGCCCAAACCATTTCGTTAAAGTACGCCAGGGTGCGGCGCTGCTTGATCGCCTCATAGACGCCTTGTGGATCTCTGCGCGTCGCAAGCAGCAAGGTCATTGGGCGGCGCTCCCCTTTGGAACGATCCACGAGCAAATCGATGGGCCAATGCGCATCGGAAACGGCGAAAACCGCCAGGTTATTCTTCAAACACCAATCCACCGCTTGCGGGTAGAACCACGTGCCCAGCGAGAACTGTGTCCCCAGGCGATTGCCGACCTGGGTGTTCTTGACTTCGATCCCATCCAGGCGCCCGCTCTTCAGCAGCTCGCGTGCCTCAGGCACCCAATCCGTGTGCGGATGAGCCCAAACCAGAAGGCCACGCTGCTGTTCGGACACTGAGTTGAAGACCGAAGGATAGTCGCCCGAGAGAGGAGCCTCGTCTGTAATGAAGTGAGCCGTGTAGTCACTGTTGCGCGCTGGCCGCAAGGAAGCCGAGGAGGTGGAAGCCGTGGTCACCTCAACGCTGTGAATCAGCAACAGGTCCAGCTGCGCAGCCAGCTGCTTCACACGTTCGTAAGCGCGTTCGCGATCGTCCGGGAACGCAGTCTTCAGGTACTCGGGATGATCGGTGATGGCCAACACATCCAGACCATCGCGCCAGGCTTCGTAAACGCGGACCTCCGGCGTCACCTGGGCGTCTGAGTAGAGGGTGTGAATGTGAAACTCGCCCTTCAGCACCTGGTAGCCAGCCACCTCCGGAAATGTAATTCGATCGCGCTTCAGGCCGTTCTCGTAGCCGAGATAGAACACGCGGTAGGGCCACTCGAGAGCCGGCGAGGGACCCGGGCTGGCCGGTGGACGCTGCTGCGAAGCCGGGTCCTTACTTTGCGGCGCCTGGCCGACGGTGGCCGTCTGTCCTAATCCCGCGAGGACCACAAGCAGAACAACTGGAAAGGCCCGAGTTGTCAGTTTCGAGTTTGGAAACATGGAGCTGGTGGATCGCCCCCATTCCTCTGGCACGCCCTGTGCCCATTCGGCGTAGCACACGACAGATTTAGCCTGGCATTCGGACGTCAAGAATTCCTATTCACCAGGAAACCGTTCTTTGCTTCCAGGCGCCCTGTGGCGGGCCAGGATCATATCACTTTCGCGGATCAGTTCGACTAGAAGGCCCAGGCGAGCACGGCCCCGTCAAAGTCGGAGGCCGATGAGGCGCAAGACTTGGGGACCGAGGCGGGCGCAATGGCGGAGCGCAGGGGCGATGTAGCGGGCACCGGCCATACGGAGCAGCGAGATGGCCAAGTTGCGCAGAGAAGCCATGACCTGTGCGCCCATCCCTTTGCGGACTTGGGAGC